>JACQZE010000028.1 GCA_016207885.1 Nitrospirota bacterium
CTTGGGCCTAAGAAAACAAAGAAGATAGAGTTGGCGGTTATGGACATGTGGAAGGCCTTCACGAAGTCCACTCGGAATAATGCTCCCGGAGCTGCCATTCTTTATGACAAGTTTCACGTAATGAGACATCTGGGCGATGCGTGTAGATCGTAAAATACAATTGACCCCTGATCGTCATTTAAAATTGACCCCCTAAAAACTTATAATCTCCTTTCTTTAAAGAAAGAAAGGAGCAGAGAACAGGGGTGATAAGCATGTACAAGTGGCAACAGGTTAAGGCATTAAAGACCCAGGGGACATCGATCAAGCAGATCATGCAACGACTAAAGCTGTCGAAAAATACAGTCAGGAAGTATCTAAGGAGTGAAGAACCTCCTCATTTTAAGGCCCGCGAGTATGAGAAGCTTCTCGATCAATACGAAGAACCGGTAACAGAGATGCTTGGGAAGCATTATATCGGGACGAGGATACACAATGAACTTCTTCAGATGGGCTATACGGGCTCTCTGTCCTCAGTGCATCGTTATATATCCGACATAAAAGAAGCCGTGGAACTAAAGGCGTTGGCAACGACAAGGGTAGAGACGAAACCAGGCAAACAGATGCAATACGATTGGAAAGAGTGGCAACTGCCTGTGGATGGCAATTTAGTGAAGATCTATATTCACGAGGTAGTCCTAAGCTATAGCCGCAAAAAGTACTATATCAGCTCTCTGAGTATAACCACACAGGATGTAATAAGGGCGATTGCCGGAGCTATGGAGTATTTCGGAGGTTTAACGGAGGAAGTGGTAATAGACAACCCCAAACAGATGGTAATTACCCATAGGAAGAGCGGAGCAGTTTATTACAACGATGAGTTTTTGAGGTTTTGTGGATTATATGGTATCCAGCCTAATCCCTGTCAGAATTATAGGGCACGAACGAAGGGCAAAGCGGAGAGGCCATTTTATTATTTGCAGGAACACCTGCTTCGGGGGCTTGAGGTAAAGGAGATGTCTTCATTTGACAGCTTACTTTCAGAGTTTACGGAAAAGTACAATGCAAGGCCCCATAGTGATCTTAAGGAATCTCCTGATGAGATGTTCCGGTATGAGAAGGAGACTCTGAAGAGAATTCCCCTGGTAGAACCGGCAATACTTTATAGCAAACCCATAAGGAAAATCAGCAATGACGGATATATATCATGGGACGGAGCTGAATATCCTGTGGATATGAGATATTGCCTGAAAGATGTGAGGGTTGAGGCCGAATTCGGCAAAAAACTAAGAGTCTATGATCTGGCCGGGGGACTGATCGCCGAACATAACAAAAGGCTTTTCAATAAAGGGATACGGCCTGTTCATCCTGAGCATGAGAAGATAAACGACGCGTATATGCAGAAAAAAGAAACATACCGTGCCGAAACGGTCAAAAAGTTCATCGAGACGTTTCAACAACCTGGACGCCGCTATCTCGAAGGCCTTAAGACAGCAGTAACAGCCAATCTGTATTGGCATATTGAAGAGATCATGAAATATACAGAGGTTTACAGCATTGCTGATGTTTTGGCAGTTCTTTCTGAGTGCATGGAGATCGGGGCATATCACAAAAACAGCGTAAGGAGGCTTCTGCAGTGTAAGGAACCTCAGAAACAACCCTTTGATATTCTCAATCAACCCTGTCTTGTCGCATTCGTCGATATAAGAAGGCCGCTTGCTGATTACAAGGTGGAGGCTGCGATATGAGCGAAGAACTCAACAGACAGATAGAAGGACATTTAAGGGTATTGAAACTCAAAAGCATGATACCGATCTACAGAGAGTTATCCGAGAGGGCAACGGCGGGCAATCTTCAATACGAAGAATATCTGGCGCTGCTTTTGGAAGAGGAGGTGAAGAGAAAAATAGACAGTTCAGTAAGGGCAAAGGTGCATAAGAGCCGTTTGCCGTACCTGAAAACGCTGGAGGAGTTTGACTTCAGCTTTCAGCCGGGATTAAAAGAAAAGGAGGTGATAAAACTCAGTAGCCTGGAATTTATAGAGCAAAAAGATAATGTGATCCTCCTTGGACCACCAGGCGTCGGCAAGACCCATCTTGCTGTAGGCCTTGCAATGAAAGCCTGCATGGCAAGATACAGGGTGTTGTTCACTACCGCACAAAGGCTTATAGAGGATCTGATGCTGTCAAAAAGGGACGGAAGTCTCATGGAAAGACTTATGGCATATTCCCGGCTTCATCTTTTAATCATCGATGAACTCGGCTATATGCCGATAACAAAGGACCAGGCAAACCTTCTGTTTCAGCTTATTTCGATGAGATACGAAAAAGGCTCCGTTATCCTTACAAGCAATTACAATTTCGATGAATGGGGTAAGGTTTTTGATGATAACGTGGTTGCATCCGCCATTATAGACAGACTGGTGCATCATGCGAGTATCTTCTATATCACGGGCAGCAGCTATCGACTGAAAAATAAGCTGAAGAAGGCTAAATGAAATAGGGGTCAATTTTATTTGCGGAAAAGGGGTCAATTGTCTTGACTATCTACACATGAAGAATACCTTAGAGACGCGCACACCATTAAGGAAATAGAGATTGTAGCCGTCCTCCCATGAGAGCGCCGGGCCGTCATGGCAGTGGAGTTGAGATTCTTCCATTCCAAGGTACTCTGCAATTTAAGCTCTGATGCAATTCTCTGACAATCAAGAGGGCTTTTGGCGTAATAAACAGTCGGTTTAGGCAACCCTATCAGGCCGTATAGCCATTTAAGGGACTCCTCAATCAGGGCTTTATCCATATCCCTCTTGAGAAAGGCGTTTTCAACCCACATCGAGGCTATCCGGGCAACTTGCGATTTTTGCTCCCCGGAAAGCCTTTCAAGCATGATGTCGTCTCCTGTTTCTCATCGTTTTGTGCCTTATTCCGCAAGGTCAATCTTATATACATAACACCCTGCATCCTTGCCGCAAGAAACAGAGACCGTAATCTTTGCGCCAGTCTTGAGCCTTTGTTTGATTATTTCCTCTAACTCATCGGCTATATCGGCCTGCGGGACGTTTTTGCTCGGACCATTGTATAGCAGTTTGTCATCCTCGCTGATGTTTATATATAGATAAAATTCTGATTGGATTTTCTTACCGGATTGCGTGCTGAGAATCAATGACCTGCAATATCTTTTATCACCTGAAGCGGCCTCGCATCTTGAAATGGAGACCACTTTCCCGGAGTATTGCCCTTCATGTTTAATAAGTCTTATCTGCCCGGCAGAGGATATTCCGGGATATATAACAATGCCGGTTAAAAGAGCAGAAAGGCATAGCGATTTAATAACAGTTGCCCTTAACCTCATCTATCTGATGTCGGATGTCGATAGTGGAGGCCAAACCCTTCATGCCGCTTTAC
>JACQZE010000029.1 GCA_016207885.1 Nitrospirota bacterium
GCTTCTCAGGGGAACGGCCAAAGACGAAGTTGAAAGAGGCATGGTATTGGCAAAGCCAGGGAGCATAACCCCGCACAAGAAGTTCAATGCGGAAGTATACATACTTACAAAAGAAGAGGGCGGAAGGCATACGCCGTTCTTCAAAGGATACAGGCCGCAGTTTTACTTCAGGACGACGGACGTAACGGGAATAGCGCAGCTGCCTGAGGGAGTAGAGATGGTAATGCCCGGAGACAACGTCAATATAGAAGTTGAGCTCATAAGCAATATAGCGATGGAAGAGGGATTGAGGTTTGCTGTGAGAGAGGGCGGAAGGACAGTTGGAGCAGGTGTTGTCGCAAAGGTCATTGAATAATATATTGAGAGCCGGTAGCAGGAGAATATGAACGAAAAGATAAGAATCAATCTAAAAGCGTATGATCACAGGCTGCTGGATCAGTCTGTTAAAGAGATAGTTGAGACGGCAAAACGTACAGGCGCAAAGATTTCAGGTCCGGTGCCTTTGCCGACCAAGATCCGCAAGATCACTGTGCTCAGGGGTCCTCATGTTGACAAGAAGTCAAGGGAGCAGTTTGAGATCAGGACCCATAAAAGACTGATAGATATTCTTGAACCGACTTCACAGACAGTGGATGCACTTATGAAACTTGATCTATCCGCAGGGGTAGATGTTGAGATAAAATTATGAAAGCAATTCTTGGAAAAAAAATAGGAATGACTCAGGTGTTTATGGATGACGGGCAGCTTGTCCCGGTGACTGTAATAGAAGCAGGTCCGTGCAGGGTAACGCAATCCAAAAATAAGGATAAAGACGGCTATATTACTGTACAGATCGGTTTCGATCCTAATCGCAAAGAAAAAAATGTAACAAAACCCATGCTTGGACATTTCAGTAAGACATCATCACCGGCTTACCGTTTCTTGAGAGAGTTTAATATGGAAGGATTGAAAGAAGGGGATGACATAACCGTTGATATTTTTTCAAAGGGGGATATCGTCAACATCTCAGGGACTTCCAAAGGTAAAGGCTTTCAGGGAGTTATGAAGAGACATAACTACGGAGGAGGCCCGGCATCTCACGGCTCTATGTTCAAGAGGGCGCCAGGTTCTATGGGAGCCAGTTCTTATCCCTCAAGGGTTTGGAAGAACAAGGGGCTTCCAGGGCAGATGGGCAATGTAAAGGTTACAACAATGAACATTGAGGTTGTTGATATAAAGAAGGAACTGAATCTTTTACTTGTAAAAGGTGCAGTTCCGGGGGCAAACGGGAATTATGTAGTGATTGGTTCCAATGCTCCAATGCCTGATCTGGCTGTTAAGGAGAATAAAGGCTGATGCCACAGATAGACGTATTGAATAAAGAAAATATAGCAGTGAGTAAGATGGATCTGCCTGATGACATATTTGGTGTCGAGATCAAAAACGGAATCCTTCATGATGTTGTCCGTAATTATCTTGCAAATAAGCGTCAGGGAAATGCTTGTACAAAGACAAAAGGCGAAGTCAGCGGCGGAGGCAAAAAGCCTTATAAGCAGAAGGGTACCGGCAGGGCCAGGGCAGGAAGCAGCAGGTCTCCAGTCTGGAGAGGCGGCGGTACTGTTTTCGGGCCGAAGCCCAGGGACTATTCATATAAGCTCCCTAAAAAGGTAAAATGGGGGGCGCTGAGTGCGGCTCTTTCTGCAAAAGTAGTTGACGGGGAAGTATTAATTGTTGATAGTCTTCCTATTGCCACGCCTAAGACAAAGGAACTTGCAAGTATACTCAAAGCGATGGGTGTTGAAAAGAGCGTTCTGATAGTTATACCTGAAAAAGATAATGCCCTTGAGCTTTCAGCGGGAAATATTCCTAATGTTCATGTGGCAAGGGCGAGTGAGCTTAATGTTTATTCAATACTCAATCATGAAAAAGTTATGATTCTTAAGGGAGCTGTTGAACGGATCAAGGAGATATATCTGGGATGAGCAAAGAATATAGTGTTCTTCATGGCCCGCTTTTAACGGAAAAGGGGTCTCTGCTTAAAGAGGCTAATAATGTGATATTGTTCAAGGTCAGCAAGGCCTCGAATAAAATAGAGATAAAAAAGGCGGTCGAAGGAATCCTGAAAGTAAAAGTGGATTCTGTCAGGACGGTCAACTGTAAAGGGAAAAAGAAGCGTCTTGGCAGATACGCAGGCAAGAGATCTGACTGGAAGAAGGCTTTGGTCACATTAAAAGAAGGGGAGAAATTCGATTTTGTCGAAGGTGCTTAAATGGCAATAAAAAAATATAAACCAACATCACCGGGTTCACGTTTTAAAAGCGGTTTTGACTTTGCAGAGATCACTGAGACAAAACCATATAAGCCGCTTGTTCTCCCGATAAAGAAGTCAGGCGGGAGGAATAACAAGGGGCGTATAACATCATGGCTTAAGGGCGGAGGCCATAAAAGGGCTTACAGGATCATTGACTTTAAGCGTGATAAGGTAAATATACCGTGCGTAGTTGAGACGATTGAATATGATCCGAACAGGACATCGCGTATAAGTCTTCTCCGGTATGCCGACGGCGAGAGGAGATATATACTTACACCATTAGGTGTTCAGGTAGGCGATAAGCTTATGTCAGGCAAGGATGCAGAGATAAAGAACGGAAATGCATTGCCTGTAAGCAGCATTCCTTTGGGAACTATTATCCATAACATAGAGCTCAGGCCCGGGGAAGGCGGTTCCATTGCCCGGAGCGCGGGTTCATATGCGCAGCTCGTTGCAAAGGATAAGGATATGTGCCACATAAAGCTTTCGTCTTCAGAGGTAAGGCTTATTCCGTCAGGCTGTATAGCCACCGTTGGACAGGTTGGCAATGTTGAGAGAGAGAACATATCCCTCGGCAAGGCGGGCAGGAACAGATGGTTAGGCAAGAGGCCCGGTGTGAGGGGTGTAGTCATGAACCCTGTTGACCATCCTCTCGGCGGCGGCGAGGGCAGGACATCAGGCGGCAGGCCGCCATGCTCGCCATGGGGCAAGCCTGAGGGCATCAAGACCAGGCACAACAAGAAGACTGACAAGTTCATTGTCAGGAGAAGAAAGAAATAATCGAAAAAAAGCAGTTAGAGGAATGGAGGACAGACCTTGGCAAGATCACTGAAAAAAGGGCCGTATGTAGATGCTAAACTCATGAAGAAGGTTCTTATGATGACCGAAAAGAATGACAAGAAGATCATAAAGACCTGGTATAGAAGGTCAACGATAGTCCCTGAGTTCATCGGTTTTACATTTGCAGTTCATAATGGCAATAAATTTATTCCGGTATATGTTACAGAGAACATGGTTGGGCACAAACTCGGTGAATTTTCTCCGACAAGGACATTCAGAGCACATTCAGGCGCCAAGAAAGAAGTGGCAAAGAAGAAATAACTATGGAATCTAAAGCGCTATTAAGATACGCAAGGATCTCTCCCAGGAAGGTCAGGAGAGTAACAGATTTGATTAAAGGGAAGACAGCGGGCGATGCTCTTGTAAGCCTCAAGTTCCTTCCTCACAGTCCCGCAAGGATCGTATCGAAGATACTCAGGTCTGCTGTTGCTAACGCAGAGCAGAAGAAGGTTGCCGATCCTGAGTCAATGAGAGTTGCAAAGGTGTTTATTGATCAGGGTCCGGTAATGAAAAGAATGATGCCTCGTGCCATGGGCAGGGCTGATGTGATAAGAAAGAGATCAAGTCATATAACTTTAATTCTGGAAGAATAGGATCGGAGGAATAATTTTGGGGCAGAAGGCACATCCGATAGGAATAAGGCTCGGAATAATTAAGACGTGGAACTCGAAATGGTTCGCAAAGAAAGACTATGTAGAGTTGCTTCACGAAGATCTTGCCATACAGAAGTTCATCAAGGACTCGCTCTTTCATGCCGGCGTGCCCAAGGTTGAGATCGAGAGAGCAGGGCAGAAGCTGAAGGTCATTATTCAGACAGCACGCCCTGGGATCATCATCGGCAAAAGGGGAGCTGAGGTCGATAAGCTGAAGAAGACCCTTGAAGATATGACAGGCAAGAAGGTTTCTATAGATATAAAAGAGGTAAGAAAACCTGAACTTGATGCCCAGCTTGTAGCAGAAAATATTGCGCTTCAACTGGAGAAGAGGATAATGTTCAGGAGGGCGATGAAGAAGTCTGTTACAACTGCCCGCAGGTTCGGAGCATTGGGCATAAAAGTTATGTGTGGCGGCAGGCTTGGAGGCGCAGAAATAGCCAGGTCAGAGTGGTACCGTGAAGGAAGGGTGCCATTGCACACATTCAGGTCTGACATTGATTACGGGACTGCTGAGGCCAAGACCACTTTTGGAAGAATAGGCGTTAAGGTCTGGATATACAGAGGTGATATTTTAGAGAAACCCGCTTTGGCAGAAATTGCAAGCGGAGACACAGTAAGTTAAGGGAAATTAGCCATGTTAATGCCAAAAAAAGTTAAATTCAGAAAGATGATGAAGGGCAATATGAACGGTAAGGCCTACAGGGGCTCGTCAATATCTTTCGGCGAGTACGGGCTTAAAGCGCTTGAACCCGGCTGGGTCACTAACCGCCAGATAGAGTCTGCGAGGATCGCGATATCAAGGCATGCCAAGAGAGGCTGTAAACTCTGGATAAGGATATTTCCTGACAAGCCTCTTACCAAAAAGCCTGCAGAAACAAGAATGGGTAAAGGTAAAGGCGCTTTGTCTGGTGTGTGGGTTGCCGTGGTGAAGCCTGGGAGGGTCATGTATGAGATATCAGGTGTCAGTGAAGAACTGGCAAAAGAAGCACTTAGGCTTGCCTCACATAAACTTGCTATCGCTACAAAATTTGTCAAGAGAGGAGATGTATTATGAAGAAATCCTCCGAACTGCGTGACATGACTGTTGAAGAACTCAGGCATGAAGAGCATGATCTCAGAAAGGAACTTTTTAATCTAAGGTTTCAGAAGGTGACCGGTGAGATAGAGAACCCTATGAGGATAAATCAGGTAAAAAAGGGAATTGCAAGGGTCTTAACTGTATCCGGTTATAAATCAAGGGCCAGCAAATAATTTATTAGAGAGAAATATATATGCCAAGAAAAAACTATACAGGCGAAGTACTGAGCGACAAGATGGATAAGACAGTTGTTGTTGCTGTTACCCGGGTTACACAGCACCCTCTTTATAAGAAGACCGTGACGAAGGTGTCAAAGTTCAAGGCGCATGATGAGGAGAATCAGTGTAAGATTGGTGACAAGGTGCAGATAACTGAATCAAGGCCTATAAGCAAAGACAAGAGATGGAAAGTGACTGAGATAGTCAAAAGAGGAAGCGAATGATACAGGTTCAGACAGTATTGGATGTTGCTGACAATTCAGGAGCAAAAAAGGTGATGTGCATCAGGGTTTCCGGCGGTTCTCGCAGGAGATATGCCAGAATTGGTGACAGGATCGTTGTTTCAGTAAAAGAGGCGATAGCTAACAGTAATGTAAAGAAGGGAACTGTAATGAAGGCGGTTGTTGTCAGGACTAAAAAAGAGTTGCGGAGGCAGGACGGTTCCTACATAAGGTTTGACCAGAATGCCGCTGTTTTAATCAATGCTGAGGGGGAGCCTGTCGGCACAAGAATATTTGGACCGGTTGCAAGGGAGTTAAGATGGAAAGATTACATGAAGATCATCTCTCTTGCCCCAGAGGTCTTATAAATTAAAGGAGCAGTTGTGGGATTAGGTATAAAAAAAGAAGATACGATACTGGTTATAGCCGGTGATGATAAAGGCAAGAGAGGCAGGGTTCTTGAAGTTGACCCGGGCAAGGACAGGCTCGTTATCGAAAGCATCAACATGATCAAGAAACATATGAAGCCGAATAATAAATACAAGCAGGGCGGAATCATAGAAAAAGAGGCTCCTATGAATCTGTCCAATGTAATGCTCGTCTGCTCAAAATGCGATAAGCCTGTAAGAATAGGACACAAGATACTTGAGAACGGAACTAAAGTCCGGACATGCAATAAGTGCGGGGAGGTTATTTAGTAGCGCTGATGAGCAGATTAAGAGAGAAATATAATAAAGAGGTCGTATCCATTCTGATGAAGGAGTTTTCCTTTAAGAATGTCATGCAGGTGCCGCGGATAACATCTATTGTCCTTAATGTGGGGATGGGTGAGGCGATTCAGGAGATCAAACTCCTTGACGCCGCAGTAAAAGAATTAGCCACTATTACGGGACAGGCGCCTGTTATAACAAAGGCCAAGAAATCCATCGCAACATTTAAGCTGAGGGAAGGGATGTCCATAGGCGCCAAGGTAACTCTCAGGGGCGACAGGATGTATGATTTTCTTGATAAGTTCATATCTCTTGCTTTGCCGAGGATAAGGGATTTTAACGGTGTCTCTCCGAAATCATTTGACGGCAGGGGTAACTTTTCGTTCGGTGTAAAGGAACAGATAATATTCCCGGAGATCAATTATGACAAGATAGCGAGCACTCACGGTATGAACGTGGTCATTGTTACATCTGCGAAAACCGATGCACAGGGAAGGGCGTTACTAAAGCATTTAGGCATGCCTTTTATTAATAAAAACGTTAACTGAGACAAGGGAGTTTTATGGCAAAGAAGTGTTTGGTTGAGAAATCGAAAAGGACGCCGAAGTTCAAGGTCAGGGCATATCACAGATGCCGTCTATGCGGAAGGCCTAACGGTTTTCTCAGGGAATTCGGAATGTGCAGAATATGCTTCAGGACGCTTGCCTTGAAAGGCATGATCCCTGGCGTAACAAAATCGAGTTGGTAAGAGGTATAAATATATGATGACAGATCCGATAGCAGATATGCTTACAAGAATCAGGAATGGTAATATGGCGAAGCTTGAAAAGGTTGATATGCCTTCTTCAAAGCTTAAGCTTGAGATGACCAAGATCCTTAAGGAAAAGGGCTTTATAAGGGGCTACAAGGTCTTAAAGGATAATAAACAGGGGATCATCAGAATTTCTCTTAAGTATTTTGGCGGGGATAAGAGGGTGATAACAGACCTCAAGAGGATAAGCAAGCCGGGCAGAAGAGTTTATGTTGATAGCGCGAGTATTCCAAAGGTTATGGGCGGAGTCGGTTTAGCTATCATCTCAACATCAAAGGGTGTCCTCTCTGATGATATGTGCAGGAAAGAGAGAGTCGGTGGAGAGGTTCTCTGTAATGTATGGTAAAGACGGTTATAAGTTTAAAGTTAAGAGTGAAGACTGTAACTATCATTCTATAATCTTTTAACTTTTAATTTTAAACTTTTAATTTTTTTGGAGATAAAATGTCTAGAATAGGTAAAACCCCGATAAATGTAGCTAATGGTGTAGACGTCAAGATACAGGGAAGCAATATCTCTGTCAAGGGCCCTAAGGGTCAATTGATATGGGACTTTCCGTCGCGGATGAAGGTTTCTCTTCAGGATAAGGTGCTTGTTGTAGAAAGGCCGTCTGATTCAAAGGATGTCAGGTCGCTTCATGGTACGACGAGAAGTATTATCGCCAATATGGTAACGGGAGTAAGCGAAGGTTACAAGATCGTGCTTCAGATCATCGGGGTCGGCTATAGGGCACAGGTACAGGGGAATAAGATTAATTTTGCGATTGGATATTCACATCCGGTGGAGTTTGTTCTTCCGGAAGGTATCAGCGCTGAGATTGACAAGAAACAGACATTGTTGACGCTCACTGGCATTGATAAACAGCTGATAGGCCAGGTGGCTGCAAATATAATAGCAATAAGGCCTCCGGATGCATATAAAGGCAAAGGCATAAGATTCGAAGGTGAGCAGATCAAGTTGAAGGCTGGCAAGACAGGGAAGTAGGTTGGAGATCGTTATAAACTTTAATTACAGATCAAGAGTTATAAGCCGGAGGTTTTTTTGAACTTAAAGAGGCAGGAACCAAGAAAGAAAAGACATTTTAGAGTCAGAAAGAAGATTGCCGGTACCGCAGCCAGGACAAGGCTTAATGTCTTCAGGAGCAGTAATCATATATATGCGCAGCTGATAGATGACTATTCCGGAACGACAGTTGCTTCTGCATCAAGCCTGGACAAGGATGTCAAAGGAAAGATCAAGTCCGGAGGGAATATTGATTCAGCAAAGGTTGTAGGCCTGCTCATTGCAGAGAGGGCTTCAAGTAAAGGGATAAAGAGTGTTGTTTTTGACAGAGGCGGCTATCTTTATCACGGAAGGGTTAAAGCCCTTGCCGATGCGGCAAGAGAAGGCGGGTTGGAATTTTAATTGAAACTGACAAATTTAAAATATAATTTTTTCTGGAGGCATAGTGGGTAGGATCAACCCTGAAAGTCTGAATCTGAAAGACAAGGTAGTTTTTATTAATAGAGTCGCCAAGGTTGTAAAAGGCGGAAGGAGATTTTCCTTCAGTGCCCTTGTTGTTGTCGGTGATGAAAATGGTTATGTCGGGTTTGGGAAAGGCAAAGCCGGAGAGGTCCCCGAGGCTATCAGGAAGGCTATTGAACATGCCAAAAAGAACTTGATCAAGGTTTCTCTTAACAACGGTACCATTCCGCACAGGATAGTAGGCAGTTACGGAGCCGGCAGAGTAGTTATTCAGCCGGGAAAGCCAGGGACAGGACTAATTGCCGGAGGGCCGGTAAGAGCGGTTATGGAAGTGACCGGGATCCGCAACATAGTTGCAAAGTCTTTAGGCAGCAGAAATCCTTTTAATATGATAAGGGCAACAATAGACGGATTTACAAAGCTGCAGGATAGCAATACGACCCTCAGAAGGGCTGGCAGGGCGGAAGAAGGACAGGAGCAGGGATTAACCAATGAAGAATCTTAAGATAACATTAAAGCGAAGTGTGATAGGCAAACCTGAAAAACAGAGAAAGATCGTAAGATCTCTTGGTTTGAGAAAGCTCCATCAGACAGTACTGCATAGGGATGAGCCTACGATAAGAGGAATGATCCATAAGATCTCGCATATGTTGGAAGTTGCTGAATCAGAATAATAAGTTAAGATTTTAATATAGTTATTTGATAAAAAGGAAAATTTAATGAGATTATCAGATCTTGCACCGGTTCCGGGCAGCAGAAAGAAGAGAAAGAGGGTTGGAAGAGGGCCTGGATCAGGTCACGGGAAGACCGCTTGTAAGGGTCATAAGGGGCAGAAGGCAAGAACCGGAGGCGGCACAAGGCCGGGTTTTGAAGGCGGACAGATGCCTCTGCAGCGCAGGATTCCCAAGAGAGGATTCACAAATATTTTTCAGGAGCAGTATTCAGTTGTTAACGTCGGGGCATTAAACGATATCACTGATACTCCGATAACTCCTGAAGTGCTTGTGGAAAAGGGATTGATAAAGAATATCGCAAATCCTGTAAAGATACTCGGATCCGGTGAGCTTACAAACCCTGTTAATGTAAAGGCTCATGCCTTCAGCGCTTCTGCTAAAGAAAAGATATCCAATGCAAAGGGCAATGCTGAAACAATATAAGGCCCGGAGTTTGAAAAGACCGGGTAATACAAAACACTCCTTGAGATTTCATTTAGCCTGAGAAATAATATGAGCATAGTTGCGAGCTTTCAAAATGTCTTTAAAATCCCCGAACTGAAGAGCAGGATACTCTTCACACTTGGCCTATTGGCCGTTTACAGGATAGGTGCACACATTCCGACTCCCGGCATAGACGGCTTGGAACTCAGCAAGTTTTTGTTGGACAGGGGCGGGGCCCTTATGGGATTCTTCGATATGTTCTCCGGAGGTGCCTTGTCAAGGGCAACTATCTTTGCGCTGGGCATAATGCCTTATATCAGCGCCTCGATAATACTTCAGCTTCTAACTGTTGTTGTTCCGGCGCTTGGGAAATTGGCCAAAGAGGGTGAAAGCGGAAGAAAGAAGATAACACAATATACGAGATACGGCACGGTAGTTATAAGTATCATTCAGTCATTAGGTATAGCAGTTGGTATTGAAAGCATGAATCAGGGCGCCTTTGTGCAGGATCCGGGATGGTCGTTCAGGCTGATGACTATGCTGACAATGACTTCAGGCACTGCCTTTATCATGTGGCTTGGCGAACAGATAACCGAAAGAGGCATCGGCAACGGGATATCTCTTATAATCTATGCCGGAATAGTCGCAGGCTTCCCAAATGCTGTTATTAGTTCAATATCTCTTATCAAGGCAGGAGAGATAAACCTTATATTAATGCTGCTTTTGTTAGTTATGATGATTGCTGTGATAGCTGTTATTGTCTTCATTGAAAGAGGTCAGCGGAAGATACCTATACAATATGCCAAAAGGGTTGTAGGGAGAAAGGTATACGGCGGACAGAATACGCACCTTCCGTTAAAGATTAATACTGCCGGTGTTATCCCTCCTATTTTCGCATCTTCTATTTTAATGTTTCCTGCAACTATCGCAGGATTTATATCTATTCCATGGGTTCAATCAATTGCAGGCCAGTTTGCTCCGGGATCCGTGTTCTATACTATATCTTTTACCGCAATGGTCTTCTTTTTCTGCTATTTTTATGCTTCAATAACATTTAATCCTGTCGATATAGCAGAGAACCTCAAGAAGCACGGAGGGTTTATACCTGGCGTGAGACCCGGCCAGAAGACATCTGACCATATCTTTAAGGTGCTTTCAAGGATTACTTTTGGCGGTGCTGTCTATCTCGCATCGGTATGTCTGCTGCCCCAGTTCCTCATAACGTGGTTCAATGTTCCATTCTATTTCGGCGGCACATCCATTCTAATCGTGGTCGGTGTGGCGCTTGATACCATTTCACAGATGGAGTCGCATCTTGTTACACGTTCATATGACGGCTTTCTCAAGAAAGGCAGGATTCGCGGCAGGAGAGGCTGAACATTTTGACATTAAGTTTTTCGCTTTTTTAAAGATACTGGTATCGATCATTGATAGTTCTAAAGTCTCAGGATGAAATAGACAGGATGGCATTGGCTTGCCGTATAGTGGCTGAAGTCCTCATGAAGATAAGGGAGTGCATAGCTCCCGGGATGACGACAAAAGAACTTGATCAAATTGCAGAATCGTATATTTTGTCACAAAAGGCAACGCCGGCTTTTAAGGGTTATAAAGGCTACCCTGCAACACTCTGTACTTCACTGAATGATCAGGTAGTACACGGAATACCAGGTTCAGCTGTATTAAAAGAGGGTGATATAATCAGCATTGATGTCGGCGTGTACCAGGGTGGTTTTTATGGAGACGCTGCCATAACTTTGCCTGTGGGGCAGATATCTCAAGAGGCCGGTAAATTGCTGTCTTCTACAGAAGAAGCACTTTATAAAGGGATTGAAAAAGCGCTTGTTGGCAACAGGCTTTCAGATATCTCTTATGCTGTTCAGAAGCATGCTGAAGCCGATGGCTTCTCAGTTGTAAAGCAATTTGTCGGGCATGGGATCGGCAGGGAACTTCATGAAGATCCGCAGATTCCTAATTTTGGAAAGCCGGGTCAAGGCCCTTTTTTGAGAGAAGGAATGACACTTGCAATTGAGCCGATGATAAATGCAGGAACATGGAAAGTGGATGTGCTGAAGGATGGTTGGACAGCTGTAACCAGGGACGGCCGCCTGTCTGCCCACTTTGAGCATACTGTTGCAGTGACTAAAAACGGGCCGATAATCTTGACTAAATTTCATTAAATTATTTATACTTACAAGTTAAAAATGACAAAGGAAGAGTCAATAGAGGTACAGGGCACCATTCTAAAGAATCTGCCCAACGCCATGTTCAAGGTCGAACTGGAGAATGGACAGGAGATACTGGCATATGTTTCAGGGAAGATGCGCATGCATTTCATAAAAATACTTCCCGGTGACAAGGTAACCGTTGCTCTCTCCCCTTATGACCTTTCTAAGGGCAGAATAACATACAGGTATAAATAACAAAGCGATAGCTTAAAAAAATAATATTTTATAATTGAGGGATAAATGAAAGTGCGTTCATCAGTAAAACCTATGTGTACAAAATGCAAGGTAATTAAGAGGGAAGGGATTCTGCGAGTTATATGCAGCAATCCTAAACATAAGCAGAGACAAGGGTGATAACAAGTTGAGATTTGAGAATTAACTTGCCTGTTAACATTCAACTCTTAACTCATAATATTTTTTAAGGAGAGAAAGTGAGAATAGCAGGAGTAGATTTACAAAACAATGAGAGAATAGAAATAGGGCTAACCAAAATCTTTGGTATAGGGCAGACCGCATCCAGGAATATACTTAAGGAAGCCGGAGTTGACGCTAACAAGAGAGTTAAGGACGTTACTGACGAGGAAGGCATTAAGATAAGGGCTGCCATAGATAAAGACTTTACGGTTGAGGGTGATCTCAGGCGTGAGGTAGCCATGAACATAAAGAGGCTGCGCGATATAGGCAGTTACAGGGGAACCAGGCATAAACTGAAACTTCCTTCGAGAGGCCAAAGGACAAAGACTAATGCCCGCACACGTAAGGGCGCTAAAAAATCTATTGGCGGGCTTCAGAAAAAATAATATTTACTGAAACAATTTCCAGATTGTAATTATATATAAGGATTGGAGGATTAATGGCCCAGAAGAAGCGAGGCGGAAAGAAAGAGAAAAAAGCAGTTCATTCAGGTTCAGTATTTATTCAGGCTACTTTCAATAATACAATAGTTACAATAACTGATAAATCAGGCAATGTTGTCGCATGGTCTTCAGCAGGCGCGCATGGTTTTAAAGGTTCAAGAAAAGGCACGCCATATGCTGCGCAGATCACTGCTGAAAATGCTGCAAAGAAGGCAATGGGATTTGGCATGCGCCAGGTCGATATATTTGTAAAGGGCCCTGGAGCAGGCAGGGAATCGGCAATCAGGGCTGTGTCATCAGCCGGACTAGGGGTTAATATTATAAGGGATATTACGCCTGTTCCGCATAACGGCACAAGGCCGCCGAAGAGGAGAAGAGTCTAATGGCAAGGTACACAGGAGCACTCTGCAGGCTGTGCAGAAGGGAAGGGGAGAAACTCTTCCTTAAAGGTGACAGATGTTTTATGGATAAATGCGCTGTAGAGAGGAGGAAGTACTCTCCGGGACAGCATGGCCAGCGAAGAAAGAAGATGTCCGACTATGCCGTTCAGTTACGGGCAAAACAGAAGGCCAAGGAAACTTACAGTGTGCTTGAGCGTCAGTTTAAGAAGTATTTTTACATGGCGGATAAAATGAGCGGGGTTACCGGAAGCAATCTTCTCCAACTGCTTGAAAGCAGGCTTGACAATGTTGTTTTCCGTCTTGGTTTTGCTGCAAACCGCAACCAGGCAAGACAGTTAGTGACACATGGCCACTTTACCGTTAACGGCAAGCCTGTAAATATATCTTCATACCTTGTTCGCGCGGGGGATGTTGTGAGTCCCAGTGATGCCGGCAAGAAGTTCAAGATCATTCAGGAAAACATGGACAAAGTTCAGCAGAGGGGAGTACTGTCCTGGCTTGAAATGGATGTTGAAGGCCTTAAGGGCAAGGTTCTGCATCTTCCTGAAAGGGATGAAATAGATATTCCTGTTCAGGAACAGCTCATTGTTGAGCTTTATTCGAAATAATTATAATATTCTTAAGTTAAAAGTTATTAATGCCGGGTTTATTAATAGTTTTTTTAATTTTTAGCTTTTAACTTTTAACTTTTTTCATATTTTGGAGGACAGATGGAATTCAAAAAGCGAGGTTTCAACATTCCTGAAAGGGTTATATTTGATTCAGGCAGCGACCATAAATACGGCAAGCTTATCGCTGAACCTTTTGAAAGAGGCTACGGCACTACTGTTGGTAACGCATTAAGAAGGGTTTTGCTTTCTTCCATTGAAGGGGCAGCGGTTACTTCCGTAAAGATTCCTGGAGTGCTTCATGAGTTTTCCACACTGCAGGGACTTAAAGAAGACGTTGTTGATGTCATACTCAATATCAAGCAGCTCAGATTCAAGATGCATTCTGATGAACCCAGGATCGTAACTATTGAGATAAACGGGCCTGCTGAGGTCAAGGGCAGGGACATTATCACCGGCGCAGATGTCGAAGTCCTTACCCCTGATCAGCATATAGCAACCCTTGATAAGAAGATGCATTTTACTGCTGAACTTAAGATTGAAAAGGGCACTGGCTACAGAGTGCCTGATGAAGTGCACGGTGAGGATGAAACCGTAGATATGATAAAGGTCGACTCTATATTCACCCCTGTCAGGAAGGTCAACTTCTGGATAGAGGGAGCCAGGGTTGGCCGTTCAACCGACTTTGATAAGCTAATCATGGAGATATGGACCGATGGCAGTATTACTCCTCAAGAAGCTCTCTCACAGGCTGCAAATATTCTAAATGAACATATCTCTCTCTTTTCAATGGATGAGGAAGTGAAAAAGGAAGTTGCAGACGCAGGTGAAATTGTTATTGAGGAAGAAGAAGATGATGATTATGTTACAGAAGAAGAGATGGAGGAAGAGGAAGAACCCAGTACTCTGAGTGTATTCAATGACAATCTTCTTAAAAGCGTAGATGAACTTGAGCTTTCAGTACGTTCAAATAACTGCCTTAAAAATGCAAATATTTATACAATTGCCGATCTTGTGCAGAGAACAGAATCAGAGATGCTTAGGACTAAAAACTTCGGCAGAAAATCTCTCAACGAGATAAAAGAGGTAGTTTCTAAGATGGGCCTGCACTTTAACATGAGGATCGAGCCTGATGTGTTGAAGAAACTAGAGAAGGCCAAAGGAGTCAAGCATGCGTCATAAAGTAGCAGGCAGAGGATTTGGAAGGAACACAAAGCAGAGGAAAGCACTTTTGAGGGGTTTGGTAATATCACTTTTAACCCACTTAAAGATAGAGACGACCGTTGCCAAGGCAAAGGAGACAAGGAAGATAGCTGAGAAGATAATCACTCTTGGCAAGAAGGGAGACCTTCATGCAAGAAGGCTTGCGATGTCATCCATTCCCGACGAGAACTCCATCACCAAGCTCTTTAATGAAATAGCACCGAAGATAAGCCGCACCAGTGGTTACCTCAGAGTGCTACAGACCCGCAACAGGATAGGCGACAATGCTTCAATGGCTGTGCTTGAGTTTGTTGATTATGAGAAGCTCCAGAACAAAGAGGAGATAGAGCAGAAGGCAAAGAAGAAAGAGGCAAAGGCTGCAAAAGCAGAGACGACAGAAAAGTAAAGCTTAATTCATATAAATCATCTTAAGGCCTGTGAGCGATCACAGGCCTTTTTTGTTTGTATCTTTCAGTAAGTGCAATCTAACCGGCGCGCAGTTTTCTTGTGCGTCCACCTGAGTGCTTTGTTAGGCCGCCTGCTTTTACAGCCTCATTGATCAATCGCAACTCAAGGCGATAACCGAGGGCATGAGCATATTTCTGCAACGTCGCCAGTGACGGCGAATGCTTCCCTTTTCCGGATTCCAGGCGTGCCACAGCAGACTGCGTTGTGCCGATACGTTCAGCGGCTTCCGCCTGAGTGATACCGGCTGCGGTGCGTGCCTTCAAAAACTCGTCGAAGAGGGCAAACTCCTCATCGAGCCGATCATATTCGGCCTTAACATCCGTACGAGCAAGCGCGCGAGACTTAAGTTCTTTGTGTGTCAGCATTCTTTACCTCCTTCATACGCCGTCGAGCTGTTGCAATCTCTCTGGCCGGTGTCTTGTCTGTTTTTTTGATGAATTGGTGAAGCACCATGATCTTTTTGCCGACCATTGTGCAGTAGAAGACACGTGCAATTCCTTCCCCTGCTTTTAGCCGCAGCTCAAATAGGCCGTCGCCCAATGCGCGCGTGTGCGGCATACCCAGGTCTGGACCAAATATCTCCATCCTGTCGGAATATCGGAGATAACGGGCAAGAAAGCCTGCCGGCATGGCGAGGATTTCTTATTGCACTGATTCACTGTAATAGGTGAGCGTCCAGTTCACGATATTATTATAGCGGATTTGCTATATTGAAGCAAAATGCCGGAAGCTCATCTTTGAGGTTTCGACATAATGGGGAAGCTTACGGAGGCAAGGAAGATGTTTACGAAGATAACGCGCAGGTAAGCGGCTTGACCGCTTGACCTGCTTGTTATGAATAGTCCATCCTTGTCAAATGTCAAGGGCTGACTCCATTCTTTGTACACAGCACAATACCGTTGGCTATTTTTATCTGACTCCATTTTCCTGGAAGACGTGTTTCAACTGAAGAGTTTGGCGGAAAGACAAAGCCATATTTACCAAAAAATTTCTTGTAATCCGCAAGTGGTCTGCAATAATTTACAATAGGGCGTTCTTCCATTATAAAAGTGACTTTCTGTTCAGAGTGCGCGATACCTAATAAAACTATGCCGTTTTTCTTTATGACTCTACTCATTTCTCTAATTACTGGATCGTGTTGGTCAAAACTACAGCAAGTTAATAGACAATCAGAAACTACAATATCAAAATAATCATCTAAAAAAGGTGTTTTTTGCGCAGGAATTATCAAAGGCAAACAATCAACGTTATGTTGAACACATTCTAACAGAGCATCCGGCAATGTATCTAACACGGCAAGATTAATATCTAAATTATTATTAAAACTTTTCAAAAAAATTGTTGTATCTCTTGGATTCGCCCAATGCGAACAGCCCATAATCAAACAATTAATCCTTTTTCGTCTTCCTAAGTACGTTGAAAGTGTTTTATTATTAGTCTCACTTTTAGCAACATCTCTCAAAAAACCAATAAGAGCCCTAGACCTATGAGTCTTGTAAAAACCAAAAAATGATTTCCTACCATCCGAGGTCATCTGATCAGGACCGGGTCTTTTAGATTCTCCAGCTTTTGTGTTTGTGTTTTTCATATAATTATTATATTCAAATTGTGGATGGTCGCCTGGTATGCCAGCGGCTATTTGAGCTATTAGGCGTGACTAATGCCACTTTTCAAATAATCACCTTTCGCACTCA
>JACQZE010000030.1 GCA_016207885.1 Nitrospirota bacterium
CGGTATGGGGCAGCACAGGCAACGGGTGTTCAGCATGTCACACTACAGCGATAGGCGCAACCGGCCCGGCAACTGGCGGCCATGCGTTGCATGCCGAGACTACCTGTACGCTCTGTCATAACGCAGGCACAACATCAGCAACCAAGCCGTCAACTGAACATGCTGACGGAGACATAGACACGAACAATGTAGGTTATACAGACAACAAGGTTAAGGGCAGCGTATACACAACCTGTTCAACAGCAAGCTGTCATGCTGACGTGTACGCTTCAGGGACAGTAGCTACGCCGGTATGGGGCAGCACAGGCAACGGGTGTTCAGCATGTCACACTACAGCGATAGGCGCAACCGGCCCGGCAACAGGCAGCCACAGCGCTCACATGTCTGCTACTGTTAAGGTTAACGGCAGCAGCATCGTCTGCGTCAACTGCCATAACGCAGGTACAACATCAGCAACCAAGCCGTCAACTGAACATGCTGACGGAGACATAGACACATTAGCCAGCGTCGGCTATACTGACAACAAGGCTAAGGGCAGCATATACACAACATGTTCAACGGCAAGCTGTCATACAAACGGTCAGGATGCCAGCGGTACAACAATTACGCAGAAGGTAACGGCAACATGGGGCACTCCAGCCACTTGTACAACATGCCATGATTTTAATGGTTCAATGCAGCCTACAACAGCCAATCATACAACTCATATAACACGCACAGGCGGCACATGTGTCCAGTGTCATGATGTTTATGGAGATAACACAACAGAGCCTGATCTTAATTCACCTGTTCATATCAATAATATAATCAACGTTGCACAGGGTGGAGTTGTATCCTTCGGTTATAATGGTGACAGTTCAGGCACAGGAAATCACGCGCCGGGATATGGTTACGGATCATGTTCAACGGTCTCCTGCCACGGCGGCGGGGCCACAAGGACATGGGGACAGATGGGTGATTCATGTACAGACTGTCACTCAAATCTTGGCGGGCCCACAGGCGGTGACAGGGGTCATGCATTCCATGTTCAGACAGCATATGTCGGTGCGATCACAACCAGTTCCTATGGTGACTATACCGTTAATAACTGGTACTCATACAGCAATACTGGCGGAACTCCTGACATAGGTTGCGGATATTGCCACCCCCAGTCAGATGCTACACATAATAATGGAGTTGTTAATTTGAACTTCGCTTCATCTGACACAGGAGCAACAGGTACATTGAAGGCAAAGAATGGCTCTGAGAGCTACTCACAGGCTCAGCGTTCAAGTGTGACCTGCTCAAGCGTATACTGTCACAGTGACGGATTTGCAAATCCCGGATATGGGTATAAGACATCTCCTGAGTGGTTTGCAGGTAACTTTGTCGGCGACAAGTGTGATGACTGTCACGGTAATTCGCCGACCAGTAATTCACATGACAGCCATGTCGTTGGTATACATTATGCAGGTATATACACCGGTTCAACAGGCCTTGCAAATACTTCCGGAACTGCGAATACAAACTCACATGGCAGCTCTACTTATTCAACAACAATAAGCTGCAGCACATGTCATAATAACACTGTGACACAGACTGCAAATGCCGGAAATAATACATGTACAATATGTCATACTGATACTAATACACCGGCAACCGGCAACGAGTTCGCTGTTATATACGCATCCGCTACAACACATGTTAACGGAACGCCAGATGTAGCGTTCAATGCGATTAATGTAAAGTCAAAGGCTCAGGTACGTGATAATATAACAACTATAACTGATCTCAATCAGAGCTGGAACAGGGCAGCTTCCGGGGTATCTTATAAAGCTGCTGGTGCATATGACCAGGCGAATATCGCTCTTAATACACCTACAATGTTTGACAATATTACAAACACATGTTCAACTGTCGCCTGTCATAACGGTAACTCGGTTAAATGGGGTGACACAGGTGTAACCTGTAATAACTGTCACACGGATTTAACAAAATAAGGTGATAGCTGATGATAAATAAAAAAATAATCGATATAAGGGAAACGGTAATTAAGATGAAGACAAAAAAAGTTAATACATTAGGGATGATGCTAATTGTTCAAACAATGCTTTTGGCTGTTTTCTTTACCGGTGCGGCTATTGCCGCAGTTCCCGATTCCCCTGCCGGAGTTACTCAGTATAAAACAAATGGAGTGACTGTCATACCACAAGGCGGAACGACTGAAGAGGTCACTGTCAGGGTATTTGCTACAATTAGTGATCCTGACTTAGACAATGTTCAGCTCCAGGTTGAGTTTATAGAAAGTGCGAACACTTTTGCTAATGCGCCAAATTGCAACAGTCCTTATGTATTAAGCGGAGATGACGCAACAGCACCCTGCTCCGGCCTTGTAGTTGGTAAGTTATATAAATGGCAGGCAAGAGTTAGTGACGGCACAGGCACAAGCGCATGGGTTCAGTTCGGAGGCTCAGATCCTGATGTCACTGTTTCTTATAACCGTCTAATTCACAACAGCACCACGGTTGGCAACTCTACAGAAGGAACATGGGGCGTAGCCGGCGGGAAATACGGTGAGTTCGTATGCGCGACCTGCCACACAAAAGCTGGTTCAACTACAAATATAAAGATGATAAGGCAAACCATTACTTCTCCAAACGCCTCTGATACATGGCCTAACGGCAGTACAATTACGAATCCTATAAGCTTTATGGTGGCAGACGGTATAAACACAGATATGGGTGATACATCCGCAACCGGTGGATGGACCGGCGTCTGTAACGTTTGCCATAATAATAATCCTTTAGATCACACGCATTATACATATAATTCTTCTGACGGCCATAATGCAGGAATGGATTGTAGTGAGTGCCATTTTCACTCAAAGGCATTTGCTGTTGGATGTACTGACTGCCATGGACAGCCTCCTGTTGATTTAGGGACAATGGTAAGTATTCCCGGGACAACAAGCTCAACTACACCCGGGGCTCATAATTTACACGTAAATACAAAATCATTTGTATGTGATACATGTCATTACAATAATGTTCCTTCAGGCGCACATAATAACGGCGGGTCACGTGATATATCAATCGGCTTTTATATAGCAAGCGGCACTATTCAGGGCGGTAATTATGACGGCCAGTCAGGTGTAGGATATGATGCTTTAACCACAAGCGCCGCTACTACCGTAAGTGCTACAGGGGCCAAGACATGCACAGTTTACTGTCATAGTGCAGCCCAGTCTGCTGACGGTAATTCACTTTTTAATAGATGTAGCAAACTCATATACTTCAGGCGGTGCTCCCGGCAATGGTTATGGAACATGTACGGCCGCTGTCTGTCATAATGACGGCACCACTAATTCTCTGAGTTCTCCAATATGGGGAACCACTGTAGCGCAGTGTTCGCAATGTCATGGCGCTGTTCCAACAACAGGCAGCCATACTACGCACCTTACAGAAAAGGTAAACGGCAGTTACATCGCTTGCGGAAACTGTCATAAAGATGCGGTGCAGTCAGTGTCACCGCCTTCTGACCCTGACCATCTTGATGGAAATGTAGATGTAAAAGATTCAACAGATGGTGACCTTGGCTATCCTTCTAATGTAGCCAAACATGCTTCAGGTTCAGGATATTCATCATGTACATTAGCAACATGTCATTCAAGTGCATATGGTTCCGGTACGGTCACTACGCCGGTTTGGGGAACGACTTCCAACTGCGGATCATGCCATGCAATCGATGTAAATGGAGCGCCTGCAACCGGAAGTCATAATAAGCATCTCGCATCCAGCGCATTATGCGGTAACTGCCATGACGGCACTGTAAAGGATACAAGCGGCGGTACAGCGCATATCGACGGCGACATTGATGTTACAAATAACTATGCGTCAAATGTTGCAAAGCATGCTGCAGGTTCAGGATACTCATCATGCTCTACTATATACTGCCACAGCAACGTTCAAGCTCCGGGCGGAGCTTCAGGCGCTACAATATATGCAACGCCTACTTGGGGCGCAGGTGCCATGACCTGCTCAAGCTGTCATACAGATATGTCAACAACAGAAGATTTAACTCTTGGCACACATAAGAGGCACACAAATACGCCGGGTGTCGCTCAATTTTCATGTTCAATGTGTCATGGTGCCGGATACTCACCGACTACTGTAACTTATCCGCCTCATGCTAACGCTAATATTGATCTGTCTTTCACAAGCCAGGCTGCAGGAACAACCTATTCGCAGGCAGGGTCTAATCCTCCTGGCAATGGTTACGGAACATGTTCAACAAGCAATTGTCACGGACGCGGAACCAAGAACTGGGGTGCATCCTCAGCGTCTCCAACATGTGAGAAATGCCATGGTTCAGCTGCTACGGCACAGGCAGGCTTGGGCTTTAAAGATACTGCAGGAAGCACAGGCAGCGTATATGCCGGCACACACGTTTCACATCTTTCAGCTACTCATAACTATTCTATTCCTATTACATGTGATAAGTGCCATATAACACCGACAAGTCCGTCAGATGCCGGCCATAATGATACGGCAGTGCCTGCTGAACTCACTTTTGCCAGCATGGCAACACATAACAGATTAGTTGGAACAGTATATACATCTGCTATGGTGCCGACATACTCAGGAAGTCCGACCAGGCAGTGTTCAAATACTTATTGCCATGCAGGCGTTCGTGAGACCAATGACCTTGGAGATGACCTCGGGCCGCAGGGATCCGGACCGAGTCCTATATGGGGAGACCCTGCCTACCTTGGCGGTTCAGGATGTGGTAAATGCCATGGCAATCCACCTCTATATCCGCATGAGAATTACTCCTCAAACTGTACTGCTTGTCATACACATGTGGCAGGTAATAACATTGGATTTACTGATAAGACCAAGCATTTGAATGGCTCTCTGGAATGGGATGTGGATGCTTGTATAGATTGCCATTCGTTTGAGAGCAGCAGGCCTCTGATCGGCGCGCATGTATTGCATACCGACCCGGATTATATGCTTTCAACATTCCAATTCGCCGGTACCGCTACAAGCGGAACGACTACGACACTTGAAGACACTTCGCAAAGCTGGGTTGATAATAGTTTGATTGGCAAGTATGTCAGGTTAAATAGCGGTTCTAATATCTATGACCAGGCTAAGGTCACTGCAAATACAGCTACAACAATAACGATTGCTGCGGCATTGCCTTTCAGTGTTGTGAATGGCGACACTTATGAAGTGCGCGCTGCCAAGCTTCTGACAGCAGGAGACTATGGTGATCCGTCCTGGATATATAACATATCATATAGAGACGGCTTCCCGAAATATGCCTGCGGCACATGTCATCCTATGGATGATCCTACAATACGTAATAACGGCATAGTTGAGCTTGACCTGAACCCGGCGCACGCAGCGGCAGGAACGGTTAAGACAAAGAATGCTGCGACAGGGCCATATGCTGGCGGTGAATGGGTGAATCCGACCAGGGTATCGGGAACAAGCGTTATATGTAACGGAATATATTGCCATAGCAACGGATATGTTTCTTCAGCAACGAGCGCTTATGCTTTCAAGGAAACACCTAACTGGTATGATGTTACAATTACTTCAAGCGGCAGTGTTACTTCTGAGCCATGGAGTTCTTTGGACAGGTGTGCTCAATGCCATGGCAACTCTCCAAATACCGGAGGCACTGAGGGCTCGACAGCTCACGCTAAACATGTTGTGGGTGTCCACTATAAAGATCTGTTCTCCGGCACATCCGGTGAGATGAGCCAGACAGGTGCGTCAGGTGCGGCTCATGGAGATCCATTATCCTCGACAACGATAAACTGTAGTATATGCTATAACAGCACGGTAGCAGTTTCTTACAATGACAAGAATACGCTTTGTACAACCTGTCACACTGCTTCGCCGCAGGGAACTATGTACGTTAAGACAGATAATCTATCTCACATTAATGGAACTGTTAACGTATCATTTGCAAGCGCCACTACTATCAAGTCAAGGGCGCAGGTACGCGATTACATTACGACAGTTAGTGAGATAAATAACAGTTGGACCAGAACAAACGGGTATAAGGCATCTAATTCATATGATATTAATAAGATAATTCCAAGTTACAGTGCCGGTACCTGTCTGACAACTGCCTGCCATAATGGCACCCCGATGGAATGGGAGAAGGCAGGTCCTCTGTCCTGTAATGCCTGCCATAAGGGCCTGGCACAGTAGGGTGTGATATGAAGATACGGATGATAATAATTGAAAATAGAATACAAAGTGAGGAGAGATCAGTATGGGAAGGATAATATCAAATAAGGTCAGTAGCATGAACTGGATGGCAAAGATCAGTCTCGTGCTGGTCTTCACTATGTTTATAGTATTCGGAGTAAAATTTGCGTATGAAGCATATGCTGCCGGCGCCACCGGTAAACACTATGTGATTTCAGCTGACAGCGGAACAACCGGTAATGTATCTCAATATAATGTTACTGTCGGCACTCAGTTTAAGATTCGTCTGAAGGTTTTAGATCAGGCAACCGGCGCAGGCATAACCGGGCTAACTAATACTGCTATAACATTAACATCTGCCCGAGTGAAACTGAATGGAACCGTGTGCACGATGACCGCTGGAACTGACTTTACGAACGGCACTTTTGCTGCTGTGGGTGGCGGTGTATATGACTGGCCTATTACGATTAACACCGGCGGAACCTGCACAAAGGCAGCCGGAGATATAGCGGATTTTACGTTCCGTGTTGTCAATGCAGCGGCAGGTACAGTTGATGCTCAACGAGTCCAGGCAACACAATATGTGAAAATAAGCACTGCCGGAGTTGCAGGGGATCGTCGTTATGTTGAGATACAGCCAAGCACATACGGCGATATAACAAATGCTGCAGCCTTTAATTATCCATTTGATTTCAGATTCATAGACGCAACCGGCGTGAATTTTAACCCCGGAACCATTACGTGGGCATTAACCAGATATCGTGATAATGCTGGAACCACGCCTGCAGGTACTTGGGGGGTTACGTGTGGAGCATATGGCGCGACTACACCAGGTGCTTACCGTTGTAGTCTGAATGTCACCGGGACAACGCTTACTACAAATAATCGCTACTATGTATATTTTTCAGCTACTAATGGTAACTATATCTCATATCAGGGATTCGGTCTTACAGCGGTTGCAGCGCAAAACAATACGCCGCTGACAAATCCGCAGTTTACCAGTCCGTCTCTCTTCGCTGTTGTTGATTCAACACCGCCTATAGTTGGCACCGTAAATGTGACTCCGATCAGCACTACATATACAACAAGCGCGCCTGTGATCACGGCATCACTTTCAGATGCTGAATCTACGGTGACCGGGTGTGAATATACAACTAACGGTGGAACATGGGTAGCAGGTGTTCTCACTGGTTCGGCTTCACCCTGGACATGTACAGCAAGCCCGACAGGCCTTACAGGTTCTCTTACAATTAATATTCGGGGAACATCCACAGGTGGAGTTGGTACCGGTACGGCAGTTCCGCTGACAGTGGATGTTACGGCTCCAACTACAACTGATGATATTGTATCAACCGCTTGGCTGTTAACAGAAAAGACCGTAACGCTTACACCGAATGACGGTTCAGGTTCAGGTGTTACAGCGGCAACCGGCATATATGGCTGTTTCGGTGTAGGTTGTACGCCGGTAGTTCTCGGCGGGAACACCATGACGTCTAACTGCGGAGTAGATAATGAATGTGTCTATGACGTCAGATATTATTCTAAAGATAATCTCAATTGGACTGAAGCGACAAAGACGTCTGTTTACCAGGTTTGGATTGACAGAAAGGCGCCTGTAGGACTTGCCGCAACAACTCCTGCTGACGGGGCATTTGATCTGCCGACCAGCACTACAGTGAATTCTACAATTGCAACTGATGCGGGAAGCGGTTTTGTTGACTACTATTTTGAGGTTGATACAGATGTTGGCTTTTCTGCTCCGCAGACAGGCGGGTGGCAGGCAGGCACAAGCTATGCGCCAACACTTGCTGCCGGCCCTACATATTTCTGGCGTGTAAAGGCAAAGGATACCCTTGGAAATATACCTGCCTGGACAACGCCGCAAAGCTTTTCAACTCTTGCTGCTTGTGTCCGGAATGATCCGACTTTAACGCTGGAGACTGATACAGGCGCTATTCAAGGGTTTATCACTACAAATGGCGGCACAAAAGATTACATACTTACTGTGATCAATAATGATTACGGAGGATGTGGAAATACAACATTTGATCTTACGGTGTCTGATACTGACGGTGGAAATAACTTTGAGGCTCCCATATTGAGCTCATTAACTGCGACGCTTGCTCCGGGAGCTCAAACTACCAGAATCGTAACAGTGACAGCTACAGCCGGCAAGACGACAGGGCAGAGCCTGACAAATGCAACCTATGAGGGTACCGATCCAAATCATCTGAATGTGGTTAATTCCAATAATGTTACGACCTTCATAAATGTGGTTGATTGCAATGCAAACATACCATATCTTATCATCGGGCCTGACTCAGGTAATGTTGCTATCGGCGGTAACATTGAATATACTGTAACGGTGCAGAATACAGACACCGGATCAGGGTGTACATCAGTTATCTATAATATCAATATTGACAGTGAATCAAATGCCCCATCAACTCATTTTGATGCTTCAACGCTCAGCCTTCCGAGCAAGACGCTTAATCCGGGGCAGAAAGGCAGTGTTACACTTACAGTGACTTCAAAGATTGGAGCTGTACTTGATCAAATCAATATCACGACTATCGGAGTAACAGCAACCGGCCATACATCTCCTGCCGCTGCAACGGCAACAACAACAGTTGGCAACAGGATCATTCATAACTCGGTAAACACCGGCTCAACGAGGTGGTCATCATCGGGAGGATGGGGTGTTCCGGGCGGCAGATACGGCGAATTTGACTGCATGACATGTCATACTACATCTGACGCAACTAACATAAAGAAGATCAGGAGTTCTATTGTAACGCCTAATCCGGCATCGGGAACATTGCCAGGCGACAGCCAGCCTGTTGTCTTTACACAGATCAGCAGCAGCACAGGAGCCTCCGGAGTTTTTGGTGATGATTCTGATACCAGTCCAAGCGGAAGGACGAGTTCTAACCGTATTTGCGAGGTGTGCCATACATATGATGCAGCGAAAGTAAATGGTGTTAATGTTCATGCTTATGATCAAGCGACATATTCCGGCAATAATCATCAGACTGCGAATGCGACTGATTGCATAGCCTGCCATAAGCATAAAGTTGGATTCATGCCTCCTGACTGCGGAAGTTGTCACGGTAATCCTCCGGGAGCAGGCGCGCCTGCCGGCCCGCTTGCCAGCAGCCCGTTTACAACAGGTTCTGTAACTGTAGGAGCGCATAATACTCATTACACAACACTTGGATATACATGTAATTACTGTCATAATAATCAAGCGATGCCTCAGGCAAGTCTTGTTTATGCAAGTCAGGGTGATATAAGTATCAGCTTTAGCGCATTCGGCTCAACATCCGGCACTTACAGCGGCCAGATAGGCGTAAGTTATAATAATGTCGCAGGCGCAGGAGGGCTCAATTGTTCATCTGTTTATTGTCATGGAGCAACACTTGACGGTACCTCAACCACTGCTCAGTGGAACGGGACGGTCGCATGCGGCAATTGCCATAAGGCAACAGCAGCCAATCCTCCGACCCTTGGCAATCATGCCCGTCATGCCGGCAGCAGTCAGGTGAACCTTGTCTGTTCGGATTGTCATGGCGCAAACGGCGCAGGCGGAGTAGGACATGTAAGCGGAACGGTTCAGTGGAGCCTGAACACTTCAAACGCGCAGTTCGGATCAAATGCAAAATATAACTCAGCGGCATCAGGCATGATAAACAACCTGGCCCCGAGTTCATCATATCAGACATGTACTACACTTTATTGCCACAGTAATGTACAGGGCGCAAGCGGTGTTGGTGTTCCTTCATCATATAAATCGCCTTTATGGGGCGCCGGAACGTTGGGCTGCGCAGGCTGTCATGTTGATATGACAACCGCATCAGGAACATCAAGCCATATAAAACATGCAAACAGCGGGGCAGGAAACTATAATCTGACCTGTTCTAATTGCCACACCGGCTACACTGCCAGTGCGACAAATTCAACCTTACATGCTAACAACACTGTAAATGTCACTTTAGCTTCAGGCACATATTCCGGAGGCACTACGCCTGGTGATCATGCGCCGGGCGGAGGGTACGGAAGCTGTTCTACAAACAACTGCCACAGCGACGGCATGGCAACGCCATCTGCTTATACAAATCCCGCATGGGGAGGCGCCGCAGCCTGCGGCACCTGTCATGGAGTTGCGGCGGCAACACCGCCTGCTTCTACGCCGCATACGAAGCATGTCGGCACAGCAGCCAATTATAAGTACGCATGTTACAAGTGTCATGCAAACGTGGCAGTAGCAGCTGATTCAACCGCATCTGCTACTCTGAACGGCACATATACAACAACACATGTGAACGGCACAAGGAATGTTGACTTTGACGCTTCTTCAGTCGGCGGCTCATGGGCAGGCTCACAGTGTTCTAACACTTATTGCCATAGCCAGGGCACAACATTTACTGTTGCTTCAGCGACGCATGCCGCAATATTCTGGAGCGGCAGCAAGACCTGTGCGGATTGTCATACAGGCGGCACATCAACAGGGCCGAGCTATACAAACAATTCACCTAAGGCCAATACGCACGCACAGCATGTGACAACATCAGGCTATGTATGTGTTGACTGCCACAGCGGCACGGTCACCGGCTCAAATACTATCTCCGATACTTCAAAGCATCTTAACAAGGCTTATGATGTTGCCGGTGCAAGCGTAACTGCTTATACATATGTTTCTGACGGCGGTACATGTACGACAAAATGTCATGGTTCAAAGACCGTGAAGTGGGGCACACAGACAACTGACGCTACATGCGTGAAGTGTCACGGTGTAGTCGGCACGACCTCAGTCCAATATGCTTCAATGACCGCTACAGCAGCGCCTGGATTTAATGGCACAGGACTTGACACCAATGGCGACTCTCTTGCGACTGACAGCCAGGTTGGAGCCCATAATGCGCATCTTAACTCAGTAAGCAATTACAGCAGTGATATAGCTTGTAATGAGTGCCACGCTGTTCCTGCATCGGCTAACGCATCAGGACATATTGACACTGCGCTTCCTGCTGAATTGACCTTCGGCACTCTGGCAACGACAAATGTTGGTTCAACCACAGCTCCGAACTATGCAAGTCCGAGCTGTACAAATACATATTGCCATTATGGTAAATCATGGGGCGGCTACAGTCCTACTACTGCCAACGCGGCAGTCTCATGGACAAATACAGCCTATCTCAGCGGCACGCCAAGCCTTGCCGGTGACTGTAATATGTGTCATGCGTCACCTCCATCGAGCCATGCAGGCGGTATGGTGATCGCTGATTGTATCGGCTGTCATACACATTTGAATAATGACGGAACATTCCTGGATCCTTCTCTGCATATCAATGGTGCAGTTAATGCTGCAGGCGGCGGATGCGGCGGATGCCATGATTATGATAATGCTGGATCAGTTTATGCGAGCGGTGTCTGGACAGGCGGCACCTGGGGCAAGCTTCCGCATAGGGATGACCCGACCAATCAAGGATGGGGAGCGCACGCTAAGCATATAAATCACATTAAGACAAGGCTTGCTATTACATATGTTCTTTCCACATCAAACCAGACCTTTGGTGTTGGTGAGCCTGCAAATGTTTGCGGAACCTGTCATACTAACACGGTCGGCAACCATACAACAGGCGGCAGCACAGTCCGCTCGATCAACTTTGGCGACGGGACGTATAAGTACGGCGGAGCCGCAGGCTTCAGCTTTGTCTTAAGCGGAACCAACCCGACTTATAACGGTGTAAGCGCTACGTCTTCAGCGGTGAATCCGAAGACTTGCTCGAGCGTAAGCTGTCATTTCAGCACAACCCCGGTATGGGAAGCATTTTAGAGCGGGGGGGTAGAATATGAAAATTATAAAAGTGAGGGAGATCAACATGAGAGGGACAAAAGATAAAAAGACCGGAGGCATGAACTTGAAGAAGCCCAAGATCAGTCTCGTGCTGATCTTCACTATAATATTAAGCATCTTTACCGGATTGTTCAGCCCTATGGGGGCGCATGCAGCTCCGACTGCGGATGGACGTGTAGTATATAGTAATACTACAACAACACCTCAGAGCAGAAGCTACGCAGTATCAAGCAATACATTTGCTACTGCCGCTGCGATGCAGACTGGTGTTGCGCAGACCTTTATGGTTGATCGCGCTGCACCTGCCAGAAATGAGCACATTGCCGGTTATGTTACCGCTACCGGTGTCCTGTATATTCAAAGATGGAATGGAACGGCATGGTCGGCTGAATGGAATGTCACTGTCGGCGGCAACGGCATTGACGGCAGAAGGTTCGACATCGCATATGAAAAAACAACCGGAAACGCGATGGTCGTATATTCAACGAATGCAACCGGTGCGGCAGGAAATGAGATGGCGTATCGTATATGGAATGGAACTTCATGGACAGCCGCAGTCAATATAAATTCAGCAAGATTCGCACAGGCTGCGACTGTAACATGGATAAAGATGAAATCAAATCCATTGTCAGGTTCAAATGAAATTGCCATGACAGCGGCTGACAGTGGAACGACTACTGCTAACACCTCTGTGCTGACATCTTTTATATGGAACGGTTCTGCATGGACAGAGCCAACTGCCGCACATACTACAGCCACAACCGTTTATCTGCCTAATACAACAGGCCAGCTCGTACAGAATGACTGTTTTGATCTGGCATACGAGAGTTTAACAGGCGATCTCATAGTCGTCTTTACGACAGCTACACCACAGCAGTGGTATATCACAAAAACTGCTGCAGGCACATGGGGAACAGCCGTAAGTTATGCCACGGCCAGAGCAGTGCCGCTTCAGATGGTTGCGGAGTCGGATCCTCAAAGTAATCAAATTCTTGTCATGTTCAATAGAAGTGCCAGTACAAGCGTTTACGGCAACGTTTGGACAGGCACAGCTGTTGGAACTACGACTACTATAAGTAACGCCAATGGCGCAACAACAGCTATAGAAAAGAAGAGTATCGCCGCCAAGTGGCTTGTAGTTGGCGGGACTTCATATGCGATACCCATGTGGGCAACTTCTACCGCCGGCACGATAGGTTACGCACAGTTTAACGGATCAACTACGACATGGACCTCAGGCGCAAGCGGTTTTACTTATGTTACCGGTACAGGCACTGCGCAACAATGGATGGATGTTGACAGAGACCCGCAAAGCTCTGATACAATGATGCTGACTTTTTCGGACTCGGCAAATGATCTTTTTGCAAAGCGTCTTGTTATGACCGGTTCTGCTGCCTTCACCTGGACTAACGCAGACGGCGGCGCAACGCTCAATGCTGCCCTTGCCAGTATCACCTCTCAGAACTTCAGCTTTGCGTATAATAAGATTTCCGGTGATTCAGTCAATGTCGCAGACGGCACAGACCCGGCAAACGCTAACGCAGGACGCGGCAGCGCTGACAATGTCGCTGACAGCTTCACAATGGTCTCGACCAATGTGCAGGATGGCGCTGCATCTGTTACCGGAGTCACGGCAAGTTTAACTAACAGCGCAGACGTTTCGGGCATCAGGCTTTATAATGATAACGGGACTGTCGGTACATATGAGGCAGGGACGGATACGCTGCTCTCGACCGGGACGCCAGGAGCATCGGTGAGCTTTACCGGCTTTACTGAAAACCTTACGACATCAGCGTCAAACTACCTGATCCTGGTTGACATCGCAAGCGGCGCTACACTGACGAATACTATTGACACTTCAGTAACCGCTGTTACTGTTACATCACCTGATTTGCAGGGTACTATATCTGACGCATCCAATCCGACGCGTCTTACTGTCGTGGATTTGCCGCATGAGAATGCATCCACCGCATTAAATTCCGCAATAGCAGCGAGCCCTATTTTAGAAGGCACTACAGGCGTTCTGATGCAGCGTTTTCAGGTGTCGAGCGTAACCAGCGGCGCAGGCGCACAGGATAATCAACTCGAGCTGAACTCTCTCGGTATTGACGACCTCGGCACTGCAACCGGAACCCGGACCGCAAAGGCATATATTGATACAACAAGCTCTGCTACGCTTCCCGGAACTGCGGTGCTCATTGGAACTCTTTCTTCATGGACAGGAGCTCCAACTACAATAACCTTGAATCAGGGAACCGCAGGTGACAGAACAGTAACTAACGCTACGCCAAGATACATATATATTGTTTATGATCTGCCTGCGGGAGCGACACAGACCGTTCAATCAAGTATTACATCTGTCGGTGCGGTATCACCTGACGCAGGCCAGACAGGGCTTACATTGAATTCAAATGCAATAACGCTCAGCGCAGACCCGTCAAGTATCACATCATGCGCCGGCTGTCATGGATATGGAGCTACGCTTACAGATGGAACAGCGCGTAATGTCCCGGATGGTAAGTTCCCCGGCTCACATAATAAACATGTGAATACCTACAGCAAGGCATGTTCCGTATGTCATACTGCGCCTGCAACTGAGACAAGTGCGGATTTCAATCACCGTAATGGCACAATTCAGATGGCAAACCCTATCAACGGCAACTCAGGGGCTGCATATACTAAAGGTGCAAGCTGGACGCAGGTAAACCCTCCTACTGCATTTACAGGATGCACTAACACTTACTGCCATAGCAGCGGAGCAGGAGTTGCTTCAGGCACGATCCCGTCTAACACTTCTATAACATGGGGCACAACAGCTACATGCGGCAGCTGCCACGGTGATGCAAACGGGCGGCCTAATTATGCCAATAACGGCGGAACGCCTCCAAAGAAGAACAGCCATTTCGGCACTACTCATGCAGCTCAAACATGTGATAAATGCCATTATTCAACTACCACTACAGGCAATACGATCACTTCAGCGACGTTGCATACAAATGGCGCATATAATGTAAATGCCGGAACCAGTGTTACATTCACTTATTCTTATAATGCAGGCGGTGGTTCATGCGCTACTGTCTCATGTCACGGCGATGCGCAGTGGGGTGTCACACAATTTGACTGTGTCACTTGTCATTCAAGTGCAATGGGGCCGCGTCGTATTATAGCCGGGGCAAGCGGTGAGTTTGCGCTGGCATACGGGCACAAGAAGACAGGCCAGGGCGCTGTTACAAAATATGACTGTATCGTCTGCCACATGGAAGGTGACAAATCTACCGGTTCACCTAACGGGACATATCATGCAAACGGAACTATAGAACTTCGTGACCCTGATACAGGGACACAGATCATGGGTGTTACATTTGGAGGCACTGGAGCAGGAGGATATACAAGCACAGGTACGCCTGTTTCGTTTACTGATTTTAGCCGTGATCTCAGTGTAAAGTTTACATCGGATACTGCCTACAGCACTACTGCTGCAATTATGATAAACCATTGCCTGAAATGTCATGATGCAAATGGCGCTGCAAGCGCTGAAGCGCAGGTGCCGACTACTGGCACAGCTCTTAAGCCCTTTGGGACCACAGTCGCAAGTACTGCTACTTATTATTTGAATAATATTGCAGCGGCTAATACTGCAGGTTCAGTCGTGGATGTGAATACATCTTTTGCTTCTGCTAACGCATCATACCACCCGGTCAGAGCGAAGCAGAATAACAGCTATACTTCATTAAATACTGCTGAAAGGATGAAGGCTCCATGGACAGGTGTGTCGAAGACTGCCGGTACACCAAGTTACGGGAGTCTGATGTCATGCTGGGACTGCCATGCGCCTGCCGGCACATTAAGCACAGTTACATTAAGCAGTACTGTTACTGCGCACGGCGCTGCCTCAACAATACGCAGAGATTCATGGACTGCTGCTACTGCTGCAACTCCGAACCTTTGCACCGTATGTCATATTGATTCTTATGGCGTTACGAACGGCACAGCTAATCATGCCGCAGGCTCGGCATTTGCAACAGGCGGTGACGGAACCAGGTATAACATCTCTATCTGTATGAACTGCCATTCAAGTTTTAACAACAGCAGGCCATGGAGAGGGGTTGATGTGCACGGCTTTAATCTCTGGGCTGAGCTTCGTCCTACGGATGTGACAACGCCGGCTAACAGTGCGAGGTCTTTAAACTCGGCATCCGGGCATAAGCCGTACTCGTTTATTCGTACTGATAACTTGTCGAGTATTAACCCGAATACTACAACTGTTGATGATGGCGCAACATGGGTTGCTGTCGGCAACAGGCCTGGCTGTGTGCGTGGAACCAGCTTATGCGGTAATTCACATGGAACGATCACTCCTGGCGGTGCGTATTAAAAGCAGTACGGTTTGAGTTATTGATATTATGAATGCCCCGTCCCGAATCTCCGGGACGGGGCATTTTTTTTGCAATGATTTATTAACTCCCCAATAAAACTCTTAAATAACGAGGGAAGTTTTTGGAATCGTATTTGTGATAATCTATTAGAGTCTAAAACATATTTCAATACCCGGAGTAAAATCAGAGTGAAAAAACAATCTAACTTTATTTACCTTCAGTTATGTATTTGTATTCTGTTTTTAGTGTCTGGAACCGGCTGCACCAGGAAAGATCAGGAACCTAAAGTGCTGCCCAAATCCGCCAAACATGAGGTCGCATCTGCAACGACTCTTTTATCAACCATTGATTCTGATGATGTGTCTGACCTCTCAAACTTCAAGGCGCTTTTCAGTGAGCGCGGTGATGCTGTTGCATATCGCGCAAAGAAAGACGATCAATATCAGGCTGTTTATAATGGCAGAAAGAGCAGGCTGTATCAGGACGTCGCTCATTTGAGCATGAGTTCTGACGGCAGCCACTTTGCTCATGATTTGCTGGAGAACGGCAGGAGGCGCATTGTATTGGACGGCAGAGAGGGTAAGGAGTTTGATGATGTATGGCGCCCTGTCTTCAGTCCTGACGGCAGGCATATAGCCTATACAGCACAGACAGCGCTGAAATATTACATAGTTGTTGACGATAAGGTAAGCAAGGCGGCTGCAAGTTCTTACAGCGAAGTGCTGGCATTCAGCGCTGATTCTTCAAAAATAGCATATATCGAAAGGGATGAACGAAGCATTGAGAATCAAAAGATGTTTGTGATCGTAAGCGACCTTGAGTTTAAGAAACAGAGCATAAAAGAGTGCCGCGATGATCTTCTTATTACAAATAAAGATAAGACCATGATAGCGGCAGTCACGGTCAGCGGAAATAAACAGAGGGTGATATCCTTCAGCTTCAGTCAGCCTGACCTTGTCAAAGAGGGGCCGCTTTATGACAGTATAGACAAGCTCGACTATATAGAGAATATCCTGTTCGGCAGCGACAGTGCTTCACTTGTATACACGGCAAAGAGGGACGGGAAGAGCTACATAGTTCTTAACGGCGCTGAGGAGGAACTGCCTATGCCAGATGGGCTGAGATGGTCGCCGGTCATCCGTCCCGACGGGAAAGGGGTCGGGTTGATCATGGCAGTTGGAAAGGAGAGGGTTTTCTATGAAGCTTTTATGAAAGATGATATGAAGCGGAAGAGATATGATGAAGCCGCAATGCCGGTTTACAGCGACGACAGCAGTCAGCACGCGTATTGTGCGAGGCGAGGCAAAGACATCTTTATTGTTGTGAACGGCAAGGAAGGCCCTGTTTTCGATTATGTGGTTGCGCCGATCTTCAGCCCTGACGGCAGCAGGCTTGTCTATCGCGCCCGGAAAGACAACAAACGCTTGCTTGTTGTCTCAGATACAAACGGCAAGGTGATCAGACAACTTCCCGCTTACGATATGATATTTGACACATTGTTTACCGCTGACGGAAAGTCGGTCGCATACGGCGTGAAGGACGGAAATGAACTTTGGTGGAAGGTGGAGAAGCTGTAGAGTGTCATTCCCGCGCAGGCGGGAATCCAGAATCAGTTAATGAAAATCTATTGTGTATATATCCTCAGTAGTAGGCGTAACGGCACACTTTATGTTGGAATGACATCTGATCTTATTAAACGTGTTTATGAACACAAGAGTTGCATGGTTGATGGATTTACTAAGCAACATGGTGTGCACTGTCTTGTATGGTATGAAATACATGAAACATCTGATGCTGCAATATTGAGAGAGAAGCAGATAAAGAAGTGGGAGAGAAAATGGAAGCTGAGGCTTATAGAGGAGATGAATCCTGAATGGAAAGATTTGTATGAGGATTTATTGTAATTTCTGGATTCCCGCCCAAAACACCACGGGAATGACAAAAAAAAACAGTTGTCATCCCCGTGAAAACGGGGAACCAGGGTTTTTGGTTGTTGACTCTTTTCTGGATTCCCGCCTGCGCGGGAATGACTTAAATTGAAAACCACGGGAATGACAAAATGTGATATTACTGGTATGACAAAATGAACATTTTCGGGAATATATATAATTTCTTGTCTTCTTACAAGCTCGCCATGGCGTTGCTGGTCACTATACTTGCGTCCTGTGTGATAGGTACTGTCTTCTTCAGCCAGGATGAGTCATGGGCGCTCGTTTTTTCAACCTTATGGTTCAATGGCCTGCTTGTAGCATTGGTTGTTAATGTGGCATTCTGTTTTTTCGGCAGGATATGGCGCAGGAAGATTACGCTCATTTCTTTCGGCATGATACTGTTTCACCTGAGCTTTGTTGCTATTCTCGGCGGGGTCGTATATAACAGCCTTTTCTATTTCAGGGGATTAATGAGGCTTACCGAAGGTGAGACACTCTCAAACGGAGCGCTTCAGAGCTATAATTATAAAGAGCGGGGCCGTTTCTTTGATATTTCAAATCTGAAGGGTGAGATCACACTTGTAAATGTTCAGAGCGATTATAAAGTTGATGGTGTTGGTAAGGGATGGGCTTACAATGTCAGCATCAGCGACGGTGGTGCGGCAAAGGAAGGAATTATCTATATTACAAATAGTCTTGACTACAATGGTGTCAGCTATTATAACGACAAAGAAGGATATTCCATTCTGACTATCCTTTATGACAAAGAGGGCAGGGAGATCTACGGCGGGCATATCTCGCTCCAGAGCCTTAAACAAAAAGATGATACCTACTTCTACACAACCGGAACAAAAGATGGCCCCGGAACTCTACCATTCCCATATTACCCTGTGGAACCTCTGTTTAATCTGCAGGCGGCTTATTTCCCCGATTCCATTAAGAATAGGGCGGGAGAAGTTTTTTTTCAGGTATGGCCGCTTAATATTTCAGATGCGCGGCATTCAGAGAAGGCTATGGCTGAAGGGCAGTCGCCTGTTGGAGAAAGGTTACAAGTGGGAGACTATTATCTTGCAGTCCAGGAAGTCCGTTACTGGGCCGGCATTAATGTAAGCTACGAACCGGGTAAGCCGATAGTACTCGGAAGTTTATGGATGGGACTTGGAGGTATGGTGATCACCTTCATTGGCCGGCTTAGGAGAGGGAGAAGTTGATCTGTCAGCTTGCTGCTGATTGTTAAAATAAATTGACAGTGTGCAAATAGTATGATTAAATAACATATTGTTTTTTAAGGAGAACATATGAAGCTTGAATACTTATACTTCTGGATCGCGGTAGGGCTGTACGGTGTAAGCGCATGCAGTTATATTTTCGGCATTATTTCAAAGCAGGAGAAGCTCTTCACCTTAGGTCTGTACAGCGCCCTTGCCGGGTTTGTCCCTCATCTTGTTTCCATCGGCCGCCGCTGGATGGAGACAGGGATTGAACCGTTTATTACAGTTTCCGAGTCGATCACCTTCGGGATATTTATGTCGATGCTTATCTTTCTGGTATTCCAATTTTCCACAAAAAAGATCCGGCCTTTGGGAGTGCTGATCATGCCGGTTGCCTTTGTTCTCATGGGGTGGGCAGGAACGCTGATCAAAGATGCAGCAACCCAGATTGCTCCCGCTCTTCAAAGCTGGTGGATATGGGTGCATATAATAGGCGCGGCAACAGGTTTCGGTTCTGTTCTCGCAGCGGCGGGCCTGGGACTGATGTATCTGCTTAAAGAAAAATATTCGAGCAGTATATACGAGAAGCTGCCGGAACTCCAGATCCTTGAGAATCTCAGTTACCGTTTTGTTGCCGGAGGCTTTATTATGTACGGTCTCATGATAGTGTCCGGCGCCTTCTGGTCTAATACAGTGAAGGGCAATTACTGGAACTGGGATCCTGTTGAGGTCTGGTCACTTATTTCCTGGCTAACATACGGAATATATTTGCATTTGCGCATAACCTTTGGATGGCGCGGCAGGAGGTTAGCATGGTATGTGCTGATCGCCCTCGCAGCTATGATAATCAGCTATTGGGGCATTCCTTTTACGGTTGAGACGTTTCATGCCGGGTTCCGTATTGAACACTGAGAAAGCTGATCTATAATTATGAAACTCTGTATCATCTTCCCACCTCTGCCGTTCGGCTGGACACCGGTGGCGCCGCCGATACTTGAGTATCTGGCAGCGCTCACCAGAAGAGCTGATCCAAGTATTGAGATCGAGCTTATCAGCGCCAGCGCCACTCCTGATGCCTTTGACAAGCTTGAGTGTGACCTTGCGGCTATCAGCATCCTGACCCCTACGGCTGTTCCGGGTTACCGGATCGCTGAGAAGCTTCGGGCGCGCGGCATTAAAGTGGTGTTCGGCAATATGCACGCTTCTGCCATGCCTGAGGAGGCCAAGCATCATGGAGACGCGGTGGTGATAGGTGAGGCGGAATCTGTATGGCCTGAGGTGCTTCGTGATTTCCGCGCCGGCAAGATGAAACCGTTTTACCGCGGGGAACAAATTGTTCTTGATGATCTGCCCACACCTCTTTACGGACTCCTGCAAGGTAGCCGCAAACATCAATTCAGGATAGTGAATACCTCCCGCGGCTGTCCCTATAACTGCACGTTCTGTTCGGTCAAACCGTTCTACGGCTCAAAGATCCGTTTCCGCCCCATTGACCATGTGGTGCGCGATGTGGCTGCTATTCCGGAAAAGATGTATATAAACGGAGATGAGAACATCTGGTGGGCAGGCAAGGAGCAGAGAGCCATAGACCTCTTCACTGCGCTCAAGGGAAGCGGAAAGAAGTGGATGGGCTTCGGCAGCCTGCGCCCGATCCAATCGGCTGCAGGGAAGCGCATGCTGAACGCCGCACGTGAGAGCGGCATGCTTTCTTTGTGGGTTGGCTGGGATGCTATCTCTGACGAAGGGCTGAAGGCATATGCAGCCGATGGCAAGATCGGTGTTGACCGTGAGGCCGCGTTGCGTACGCTCCGGGATCACGGCATTGATGTGTCGCTGTTTTACATGCTCGGGTCGCGCAAGGATTCACTTGATGATTTCAAACGTTCCGTAGAGGTTGCGGACCGGCTCGGTGTAAGCATGCATCCATCATTGGTGGTTCCGTATCCGGGCACCAAACTTCGCGAGCAGTATGAACCGTATATTTATAAGGAGCTTGGCTGGGAATATTATACCGGCGCGTACGCGTTGTTTGAGCATCCTGATCCTGCCATGACGCCTGAGGTAAGGGAAGAACAATTCTATGAAAGCGCGCTTGAACTGCTGAGCCTGCCAAGGGTGCTGCGCCATATGTTCAAGGTTCCATTGGCCGGTTTTCCTCATGCCCACATCCTTTCACTAATGTCTCAGATCCCGGTTCGGCATGGCATGAAGATTGCTTTTGATAAGTGGAAGGATTCAAAAGAATCAGTAAGTAAAAAGAGATTTATAGCCAGATAGGTTGGATTCGCTGACAATTATGTATTAATATGTAATAAATATATAACAAATATGTAGTTAAGGAGGAGATGCTATGAAACAGTACCGGATTATATTCGCTATGATGTTTTTACTCTCATTTGCCGTATTGGCAGGATGTGCCGGAAGTCTCCCTCAGCAGGCGATTAAACTTGATCCTGTTGAAGAGCCGATCGCATTGGAGTTTGTCTTTGTTAAGGGCGGCTGCTTTCAGAGGTCTGTTCCTGCCGGGCCTCTCGCTGACGGCGATATAGAGAAGCCGGCATATGAAGTCTGCGTTTCCGACTTCTATCTAAGTAAATATGAGGCAACTCAGAACCAGTGGCAAGAGGTCATGGGGGATAACCCGGCCCACTTCAAACAGTGCGGTACCAATTGCCCGGTTGAGTTTGTCAGCTGGGACATGGCACAGGAGTACATGAAGAAACTTAATGCCGCAAGCGGCAAGCAGTACAGGCTTCCGACAGAGGCTGAATGGGAATATGCAGCACGCAGCGGAGGAAAGAAAGAAAGATGGTCAGGAACTGACGATGAGACTAAACTGGGTGAATACGCATGGTATAGTCGGAATAGCGGAAATACCACACATAAGGTCGGGCAAAAAAAATCGAATGCCCTGGGGTTGCATGACATGACAGGCAACGTTTATGAGTGGTGTCAGGATTGGTTTAACGAATCCTACTATGAAGAAAGCCTCAAGGATAATCCTATGGGGGCAGACAGCGGTATGCATCGTGTCCTTCGCGGAGGATCTTGGGAAGATGATCAGTACAGCCAGCGTACAGACGACAGGGGAAGAGATGAGCCTGCCGGCAGGGGACGCAATAACGGCTTCAGGCTGCTTCTGCCAGCCACAAAATAAATTTAAACAGGAGTTTATTATGTCCACCAGTGAAAGTCATCGTCTGACTGAAGAAATTCTCGGTTTTATCGAGGCAGGTGTTGATGCCGATATTCCTGATTTTAATGATTACTGCATGAGGATGTTCGCCATGCACTATGAGAGCAATAAAATATTCCGTGAGTTCTGCGATGTTAAGAAGGTCAAGCCGGGCGACATCAGCAGATGGGAAGATGTCCCCATGGTCTATAACGATATGTTCAAGACACATCTTGTCGCCTCGTTTCCTCTGGAGCAGTCTGTTATGTCCTGCCTTACAGGCGGCACTACAAGCCTTACACAGCGGGGCCGTATCTTCCGTGATGAAGATGGCAAGCGCCTCGTATTTGCGGCAAACAGGATGATGACAGGTTCTTACCTATTCCCTGATTTTGAAGAGGGAAAGCGATGCCGTATTCTTATCCTTGCGCCAAGCCCTGAACTTGCTCCGTCAATGGGGATGGCGATAGGCATGGACCAGACGCGCAGGGCTTTCGGAACGCCTGACAGTATGTTTTTGTTAGGCAAGTCAGGGATACATATCAATGAACTTTTAAAGGCCCTCCGTGAGTCTGAAGCGAGCGGAGTGCCGGTGGCGCTTATTGGAGCCACATCCGCGTATGTCTACTTCTTTCAGGCTTGCCGCAGAAAGAAGATGAAGTTCTGCCTTCCGCCAGGGAGCCGCATATGCGACGGCGGAGGATACCGCGGCAGGTTCGGGCCCGTAAGCCGTGAGGATTATTACGGGATGGTGCAGGAGATATTTAACATACCGGAATCTCATTGTGTAAATGTTTTAGGTGAAGCTGAGACTGCGACCAACCTTTTTGACGATGCATTGCGCCGCCATGTAAAGGGACTGCCGCCGCGCAAGCGCACGAGGCCTGTGCCGCCATGGGCGCGTGTTCGAGCCATGAGTATTGACGACCTCAGCCCTCTGCCGGATGGTGAGGTCGGCCTCTTTGCTCACTGGGATCTTGCAAATGTTCCTACTGTGTTGGCTGTCATCACCGACAATCTCGGCTACACGACAGATGACGGACGCGGCTGTGAGATGGTGGGACGCGCCAAGATCGAGGGAGGCAAGGTATCTCCGCTGCCTGATGAGGAGGCTGCAAGCCCTATGGGAGATTCTGCCATCTTCCGCATGCTTGAGAAGTATGTGCATTTCACGATTGATCTTAAGATGCAGATGGCAAAGGATCCGAAGGTTGAGCCGAGCGTGCGTGAAGAGATAGAGGCGCGGCCCGGTTCTGTAGCATCATGCCCGCAGGTGGTTGATGAGATACTTGTAGCGCAGGCTGATGCAGAGGCTGCCGAGCTTAGAGACAGGTCTCTGGGCGCATTCAAGGATCAGACCGATCGTTCTCTTGACTGGTATGCTGATGAGGAAAAGAAGCAGGCGCTTGCGGATCATCCTGCCGGCCTTAGATCAGAGAAGCACGAGAAAGACGTGCCGAAGAATAAGGCCGATAAGAAATAATAAAGTGTTTTTTGTCATTCCCGCAAACGAAGTGCGTCGGGAATCAATTGTTAGAAAGATTCCGGACAAGCCGGAATGACATAATATCCTATGAATAAAGCATTAACTATCATTATTGGTTTTGTGCATGATTTTGCCGCCGGCTGCTGGGCAGCTACTGTCCTTGCGATATATTGGCTCAGCGGGCATTCCTTTCCATCTGAAGTCAGCGTCATCATGCTTGGACTAAAGAAGCAGCTCTTCTGGTCAGGAGTCGCGTGTGTTGTTACTGTATTTGCAACAGGCGCCGGCAGGTCGTTCACCTATGTTGACAATGTCTACGGCAAGGATGCTGAAAAGGCAAGAAGAAGGCTGCTGATCATAAAACACATTATCCTTCTTCTTGTTTTTGGCTCCGGTCTTTTCTGGCAGTACACGATGGTTTTCCGGTAAGGGGTTCTTCCCTCGTAAATATAATCAGGCCTTCGGCATTTTCTTGCTCAATGGTATCTGAATTGCTTACAATAGTTACACTATGAAAAAGATAAAAAAAGTTATGCTTATCACCCCTCCTTATCACAGCGGCGTTGTGGAATCCGCAGGCGTATGGCTGAATGTTGGTTTTGTTTATATTGCTGGAAGCCTCAGAGCTGCGGGATATGCCCCAATTTATTATGATGCCATGAGCCACTGGCACGGATATGATGAGATCGGAAAGAGGATAAGAGATGAAAAGCCGGATGTTGTGGCAACAACCGCTTTTACCGCTGAGATAGTGGAGGCATTAAACCTTCTGAAGTTTTCCAAAGAGATAGACCCGGATATCATCACTGTGATAGGCAATGTCCACCCCACCTTCTGCTACGACGAGATATTCGAAGAACACCATTCATACGTAGATTATATTGTGCGCGGTGAAGGTGAAGAGACGATGGTGGAGCTTATGGATACGCTTAATTCCAATGGCGACCTGTCAAAGGTAAAAGGCATCGCATACATGGATAACGGAAAGGTCGCGGCCACTGCTTCAAGGCCTTACATACATGACCTTGACAGCCTGCCCATGGCATGGGACCTGGTCGATTGGCCGATATATAAATACAAAGCCATGGAGAATTCCATAATGGCTATTGTCAGCTCTTCAAGGGGATGTAACCAGCAGTGCAGTTTCTGTTCGCAGCAGCTCTTTTGGCAAAGAAACTGGAGGGGCAGGAGCGCTGAGAATTTTGTAGCTGAACTTGAGCACCTGAGGGACACTTATGGCGTAAATGTCGTGATGCTTGCCGATGAGACGCCCACGCTTTCGAGGACAAGGTGGGAGAAGATACTGGATCTTCTAATAGAGAGGAAGGTAGGAGTAAAGCTGCTTCTTGAAACGCGCGTTGACGACATAATCCGTGACGAAGATATTATGTGGAAATACAGGGACGCGCTCGTGGACCATATTTATCTGGGCGTTGAGTCAACATCACAGGAGGCGCTTGATAAATTCAAGAAAAATATTAAGGTCGAAGAATCAAAGCGCGCGCTTGACCTGATAAACGCGCATGATATTGTGACCGAGACCTCTTTTGTGCTTGGCATGCCGGGGGATACTGTCGAGAGCATAAGGGAGACTGTTGAGCTTGCCAAGTTTTATAACCCTGACCTTGCGTTCTTCCTTGCCATAGCTCCATGGCCTTATTCAGAGATATACCCTGAGCTTAAGGACTTTGTGGTGACAAAGGACTACAGTAAATACAACCTTGTTGAGCCTGTGGTAAAACCGAAGAATATGACCATAGATGAATTGAGGGATGAGCTGGGAAGGGCATCAAGGGTATATTACATGCACAAGCTTGAGACTCTTGACACGATGACCGGGAAGAAGCGCGACTTCATGATAAAGGTCATACATATCATTTCTACAAGTTCTTACCTTGCGGAGACGATGAAGGGCACCTCAATGCCTGAGGATATAAAAAAGCTTCTTGCTAAATTACACCATAAAATTTAATTTCATCCCTCTTGTAATTTTTCATAGAAGATATATAATTTAAACTGGCTCTAATTCAGATATAAAAATCAAAGGGGGAACGAGATGAAAAAGAAATTGTGGAACAGGGGTTTTACGTTGATCGAGGTAATTGTTGTTGCAGGCATAATAGCCATACTTGCAGGTGTATTGATACCTATGATACTGAAGGAGATTGATGAAACAAGGATAACAAGGGCAAGCGCAGATCTAAGGTCGATTTCTTCAGCAATTCTCGTATTCAAGAAAGATACAGCCCAATGGCCTGCTATGGACGGGACATGCAGCCCTAATTTGACACTGTTAATCGGCGGAGGCAATGCTCCGGGTGGTATTGGGGCAAATGGATGGGACAACACTTCATCTGCCATGATTGACTACCATATTATGGTCAATGATGACGGCTGCTATAATAACTGGGCCGGTCCATATTTGCCAAGTACGAGTGCAGATCCATGGGGAAATCAATATGTAATTAACGCCGGTAATTTTGGTATAGCAGATTCTCCTGTTTGGATAATGTCAGCGGGGCCGAATGGTACTCTTGACGCTAATGCAAACTCGACTTCTCTCATAGGTGTGGACGATATAGGTTTAAGGATCAAATAATGCGTGGAGGGCTGTAGATGAAGACCAAGTGTCAGGATGGTTTTACATTAATTGAAGTTATAGTTGTTGCAGCTATAATAGCTATACTTGCAGGCGTATTGGTGCCGATGATATTGAAGGAGATCGATGAAACAAGGATAACAAGAGCAAGTGCTGATATAAGATCCATATCAAATGCTATCCTGGTATTTAAGAAGGATACAGCACAGTGGCCTGTGATGGACGGGACATGCAGCCCTAATCTGACCTTGTTAACCGGTGGCGGCAACGCTCCCGGCGGTATTGGAGACAATGCATGGGATAACACCGCGTCCGCAATGATAGATGCCCATATTATGTATAATGATGACGGCTGCTATAATAACTGGAAGGGTGCATATTTACCTGTTGTTACCGCTGATCCATGGGGAAATCAATATGTGATTAATGTTGGTAATTTCGGGGTATCCGGCAATCCTGTGTGGATAATGTCAGCAGGGCCGAATGGGGTTCTGGACTCAAATGCAAACTCGACTTCCAGCGGCGGGGATGATATTGGTTTAAGGATAAAATAACTACGCTGTCTTGTTATAGAAAAAGGAGGGGCGATAAACCGACCCTCCTTTTTTTTGTGATATCAGTATTGGATCTATATCTCTGATCTAACTCTCTTCAGTTCAGGAACTTTGTCAAACGGCCTGCCCGCTCTCTCCAGTCTATTCTCGTGCTCTATTCTTATGTCTTCAATGGACTTATTATTGAGTATGTAAGGGGTTATAAAGATGACCAGTTCCGCCTTTCTGTCTTCCTGCACAGTCTGTGTGAATAGGGTTCCCAGTAACGGCAGGTCACCAAGAAGCGGAACTTTTCTGATGGTTTCACTCACTTTATCAGTGATAAGGCCGGCAATTACAATAGTCTTGCCATTACTTACCTTGACCATTGTATCCACCTCCCTGACCTTTATAATTGGTTTTGTGCTTTTGCCGTCAGGAGATTTGGAGCCTTCGGATTCGACCTCTGATATGCTCGGGTGTATCTGCATCGTTATTACCCCATTGTCATCTATCTGCGGTGTCACATCAAGAAAGAGGCCGACCTCGTCAATCTGCGGATTTGTATATGTAGAGAGGATCGTGCCATCGGAATTCAGATAGCTGTTTGTTACCCATGAGACTTCGTTAGTAGTGAGTTTTATCACCGCACGCTGGTTGTTCATTGTGGAAACTTTCGGGCTGGAGAGCACATTTACCTGCCCCTGTGATTTCATGGCGTTCAGGATAGCTGTTATCTTTTCTTCTGATAGTTTCAGACTGAAAACATTGGTATCTGCCGCAAGAAGCTGTGTAAAAGAAAAAAGCTCGCCGGTGACTTCTGTTCCGCTGTCTGTGGTGATTTCTCCAGTGCCGGAGCCGGTGAGAAGATTCCAGTCTATGCCGAATTTGTACCCGTCATCAAGAGAGACCTCAACTATGTGCGCCTGTATCATAACCTGTTTACTGACAGCCTTCTCAATATCATTAAGAAAATCTTCTATCCTCTCCATGTTATCCGAATAATCTGTGATCTGTACAACCCCTGCCAGCTCGTTGATAATAAGTTTTTTCCCTTCCTTGCCGGATACTGACTTATCTCCGGCATCTGAACCGCTTTTTGAGCCGCCAAATATTATTACCTCAAGCCCGGCCCTTATCTCTTTCCAGAAATCTGATTTGCCTGATGTAGTTATGTTCACATTGCCTTGTCCGGAGGATGAAGATGACCCTGTTCCTGATGTGGAACCTGAGAGATTAAGGTTTATTGTAGAGCCTCCGCTGCTTGTCCCTGATGATGAACCGCCGCTTGAAATAGAAGCGTTCATTGTGCTTGTTGAAGACCGCGTGCCTGTTATGTAGTTGATATTGAATGACCTTGTCTCAAGCACAGGAGTGGTTACCCTGATAAATCCCTTGTCCATCCTGAATGTATACCCGAGTTGTCTTGTAATCGCGTAAAGCGCGCTGTTAAGGTCAAGGTCAGAGAAATCAATGGAGAGGGTTCCTGTCACATCCCTGTCTGCGATTATATTAATGCCGAAATTCTTTGAAAGAAGAAGAAGCAGGTCCCGGACATCTGCATCTCTCACGCTTAATGAAAAGAGCTTCTCCCTGGCGGGTGCCGGAATATCTTCAGGCACTGTAACAGGAGCCTCAGTCACAGGCATAGCTATCTGGGGCGGCTCTTTCAAAACCATCGTATCTGATACACCGGCTATCTGATGGCTCGCGCAGCCGTAGTTCAAAAGAACTGTCAAAAATATTATCGAGCATAATTTCCTCATTTTGTTGTCTCCTTGATATCGCTTTGATTAGATAAATATATCTCTTTTGTTATTCCATTGGCAGAGAGAACAACACTCTCTTTTTTTATATCCGTTATCACACTGTTTCCTATGGCATCATTTACGCTGTAAACCCTGCCGTTTATCAGCGCATGGCTTTTGCCGTTTCTCCTGATTATGCCGTTAACTGTCATCTCGCTTTTAACTTCCGTCTTTTCAATTGAGAAAGGGTCTCTCCACTGGCTGCTGTCTTTGTCAATAAAAGTTCTCTCCGGATTAACGGCGTTAGCATTTTGTGCTGTTAATGGCGGTTGAGAGACAGCCCTTTTTACCTCTGTCTGCACGGCGTTCTTAGAGGAGAAAAATTTGATATTATATGCCGCCACCAGCAGGAGAAGCGCAAATACGGCGCTGATAAAATACTTATTAGAGAGCATTGATCTCCTCCGCAGAATAAATATTTACGACCATCTCTACAGCAAGCGATGTTTTAAGGTTCTGGACTTTAAGGCCTTCAATTTTGACAAGCCTGTTGAGATTCTGAAGTTCCCTTATGAACTCAGCAATGCTTCTGTAATCAGAGGTGAAATTGATCTTTACGGAATCACGGTATATTATTCCGGGCATTATGCCCGAGGTCGGAAGGGCCTTCAGTACCTTTCCTGTATCAAGGCTGACAAATGCCCTGTCCTTGTAATTGAATTCAATATCATCTATAGCATATTTGCTTGAGATCACGTATGCGCCTTCAATGAATTCAGCCGTGCTGCCTGACCTGGGGAAGAGCTCCTTTAAAAGGGCAATGTCTTTCTCTACTCCCGAAGCTGTGAATTCATTGCCTGCATCCATTTGCGCAACGGCGGCATTCAGTGTTCTGATCGTGTTTAATTCTGATCTCACATAGAATGCAAACAGTATCCCTGAAACAGCTATTAAGGAGATGACTGTGATAAAGGCAGGGCTGAGTTTTCTCAATTCACCACCTCATAGCTTGACCTTACTGATATAATGCTTTCTTTTTTTGAAGGGCCTGATGTGGCTATGGCAGGGGTGGATACGCGCTTGAGCCTCTCTGAGCTTTCAAGCGCTGAAATATATTTTGTTAGGAGAGCCTTATTGTAGCTTTCGCTGCTGTGTTTTATGGCTGCATCGATAGTTAATATCGCGGCATCTTTTTCTATACGCAGGTCTATTTTTTCAATCCTTACGCCTGATGGGATAAGTTTGGCTATATCGCTTAAGGCACCGTACAGGCTTGGGCTGGCATGAATAATATTGAAAAGAGTATTTTTACCGGCTGAGTATATATCATTATCATCCCCGGAACGTGCGGTGGTTGTGCTTAATGTCGTTTCTTTGTTTTTTATAAATGACATCAGATCTTTTTCTGTTTTTTTCATTGTGAAATAAGTTGTAATAAGTATTAACAGATAAACAGCAATGCAGGCTGCAATGATACTGCCGGTAATAAGGTTTTTCTTCTTCTGCAGAAGAGAGAGAGGAGTGAAGTCGGTTATCTCCCTGGATGAGGTAAGTGTAGAAACCCCGGAAAGGGCGCTGAAGGCGCTTCCGTTATTGCAGGTATCTTCAAGGCCGCTCAGCAGTCTCGTTGTGATGCCGAATCCGCTTGATATGGCATCAGTTATGCCCGTCAACCCGGAGCCTATTCCGCATACCCAGAGAGTGGAAAGCCCTTCGGCTCCTGAGCTTTTTATATATGAAGTGATGGAATTAAAAAGAACATCCACTATTTTGTATATCTTTATCTTTGAAGCCTGCTCTTCCCTGCTCTCATCACCGGCATGGGATTCGGCAAAGTCAATAAGCAGCGGAAGATTTTCATAATCCATAAGGCTTCCGTTGTTGATGATGAAGATCTCAATAGATCCGGCTCCTATATCGATAATTGCTTCGTTACCGCTTGTTTCCGGACGTAACTTGTTGAATAACCGGATGTTGCCTTCAAGGCTGCTTGTAATTACATCGGAGCTGATCCCGCATTCCTTAAGAAGCGCGAGGCAGTTGGCCAGATCCTTATTCTGTACATATTCCAGTAATATGTTATGTGTGCCGGTCTTGTTCTTTTTACTCTCTGCTATCTCCCTGAAACCGAAGGTGAATTCGTCATTGGATAATTCCCTGGCTATCATGCGTCTCAGGATCATTGATATGTCATCAGCCCCGGCGCGGGGCACCTGCTGTACGGAATGATTGACCATGTCCTGGGGAAGAATTATGTTTATTCTGCCGTGTTTTCCTGAAGGCCCGCCAATCTCTGCCGAAAGCATATCTTTTGCAGAGCGCCGGTCAGCTATGGAGAAATGATTTATAAGGTTTGCGCTGACGGCCTTGTCGTCATTTATTTTTAAAACTCTTAGGGCATTATCTCTGAGATCTATATTTAATGAGTTCATAGTAGAATTATTCAACCGACACGGACAGGTTATCAATATGTATGGATGACAGCCTGTCGCTAATAGTTATATATGCTGACGGCCCTGCGGTTGCGGGGGCCAGAAGGTTGCCGGAACTGTCCCTGTCAATATCAGCCCATACCCTTGCGATACCAATGGGCAGATTCTGCGCCAGGGCTGAACTCAGGCCGAAAATATAATTGCTCTGCGGGTTGCCTACGTTGCCTGTAATTGTAACAGGCGTGGTAAATGTCTGGTCTGTCTCAGCACCCTCACCATCTTTATAGACAATGTGAAGAGTAATGTTTGCGTTAAAAGTGGTTGCAGGAGGAGTAACGTACCTGACAATGACATTAGAGGAGACCGCTGATACAGGCATGGCCTCGTTAGCATCAATGGCTACCTGTATATCAGCTGCGGTATCTATTCCCCCAACAGCGTTGTCAGAGCCCAGGCTTGTAATTGTCGCTGAGTCTCTTCTGCTGAATGTGTCAGTTGTATAGCTGTATGTCATCTCATAACCCCAGGCGTCATTTTTGAATGACTGGGTGCTTACTCCCCCGCCCAAATACGGGCCGAATGTCCCGTTTACATTTGTATAGCTTATAAGGGCGTCAAGGTTCGGAGGCAGCTGTCCGAGGTCTCCAGTAAAGCCGAAAGAGTTCCTTGTGCCATTGCTCATCAATGACGGGTTGCCTATAACAGCCTCTTTAATATAAGTGAGTTTCTTCTCTGTTGCTTCGATCTCCTGAGCCTCCCATACTCTGAAAACTATTGGAACCATTATCCCGACCAGCAGTGAGATTATCGCCATTACAACGATGACCTCGACAAGGGTGAACCCGTTTTCACGCTTTGCCATTCTCATCTGCGTATGCTGCCTACCACTTTATAGAGAGGCAGAAAGAATGAGGAGATAGTCAAAAGGACTATTATCCCCAATATGAATATCATTACAGGTTCAATTATAACAAATATCTTTTTAACGGTTTCCGGCACATCCCTGTCGTATATATCGCTGATGTTGAGTATTGAGGAGTCGAGTGTTCCGGTCTTTTCTCCTATCTCAATAATGTTCACTATTAAAGGAGGGAAGTCGCCTGTTCTGCTGAAGGATGTGCTGAGAAGCTCTCCGCCGAGCACTGCGTTGTTGATATTCTCGAATGTTTCGGCAATTGATGTATTTTTTACAACGCTCGTAGATATTTCGAGAGTCTTATCCATGCTCATCCCTGACTTGAACAGGGTGGAAAATGTCCTGAAATATCTGGAGTGGTCAAACTTTTTTAATAGAGAGCCTATGATGGGAACTTTCAGGATGAATCTGTCAATAAGCCTTCTGCCGGAATAGGTTCTATAGTATAAATTCAGGGCAACCGGGATAAAAATAACGAACAGCAGTATTAACGGCCAGTAATCCCTGGCGATCTCAACAGTTGATATCAGAACCCGTGTTACAAGGGGAAGCTCTGCATTCATTGTGGTAAGTACAACCACAAGTTTGGGCAGGACAAATACAAAGAGTATGCCCATCAGGCTGAAGACCGCTATCATAACTATTGACGGGTACACAAATGCCATCCCTATATCTTTCTTTAACTTGATCTTCCATTTAAGATATGACATTGCGTCATCAAGCACCTGATCCATATTGCCGGATACCTCTCCGGCCCTTATTAGGCTTACATAGATGGCAGGGAATAGCTCAGGGTGTTCAAGCATTGAGCCGTAAATGGATTTGCCGGACTCTATCTTGTCATGGAGGATTGCGGCGGCCCTTGAGACTTTGCTGTTTGAAGATTGCATGCCTATGCTGTTTAAGCCGTCAAGCAGGGACATTCCTGAAGTGAATATCAGTTTTAAAAAATAGGTGAGGCTGAGCAGGTCGGTTTCATTAAGCTTTAAACGTGTTTTGAATTCAAACGACTTTTTAGAAGCATTTATGAGTGTCAGTCCTCGGGAGCCGAGCCTCTCTTCAAGTTCATTCTCATTGGATGCGTCGATCTGGTCATTGATTATTTGAGAATCCCTGTTTATTGCCCTGTAACTGTAGGTGGCCATCAGGATACTGTCCTCGTAGTGCTGAGCACTTCCTCTAACGAGGTTTTGCCGGAGATGACCTTATGTATGCCGACATCAAACATTGTGCGCATGCCGCCCTTCTTTGCAGCAGCAGCGATCGTGTCGGAACCTGCCTTGTTAATAACGAGTTCTTTTATTTCCTGATTCATCTTCATGATCTCGTATATAACGGTCCTGCCGCGGTAGCCGCTGTCATTGCATTTTTCACATCCCTTAGCTTTGTAGAAGACTGCCCCTTCAGGTATCCTGATTTCAGAACCTTCGATGGAATTATTCGGAGGAGAGTAGGGCTCTTTGCAGTGATCGCATAACAGCCTTATCAGTCTCTGTGAGATAACCGTATCTACAGTTGAAGCAAGAAGGAAAGGCTCAACCCCCATATCTATGAGCCGCGGCAGGCTTGATGCGGCATCATTCGTATGAAGAGTTGAGAAGACCAGATGCCCGGTTAGAGAAGACCTTATCGCAAGTTCAGCTGTTTCAAAATCCCTCATCTCTCCTATGAGTATCACATCAGGGTCCTGCCTTAATATCGAACGCAGGCCGGATGCGAATGTAAGGCCTGCCTTTACGTTTATCTGCGACTGCCTTATGAGCGGCAGGTGATACTCGATGGGGTCTTCGATCGTAAATATATTTTTATAGACGCTGTTGATTATTGATAAAGCGGAATAGAGTGTTGTTGTCTTTCCTGAACCTGTAGGCCCGCTCATGAGTATCATTCCATAAGGCATGGTCAATGAATGATTCAGCGTCTCAATGTCTTCTTTTTCAAAGCCGAGATTTTCGAGCCCCAATATAAGCTGAGATTTGTTTAGCAGCCTCATAACGACGTTTTCCCCATCGACAATCGGGAAAGTCGATATCCTTACATCGTATTTCATGTTTTTTCTTGAGATCATTGTGCCGCCGTCCTGGGGCACCCTGTTTTCCGCTATATTCATTGAACCCATTATCTTTACCCTTGAAACGATAGCAGGCAATAAGCTTTTAGGCAGGTACATCGCGTGACGAAGCCGTCCATCGATCCTGAACCTGATTCTTGTGCCCCTGGTATCAGGCCCGATATGGATATCAGTAGCGCCCATATCAACGGCGGAGAAGATTATATTTTCAACAAGCCTGACAATAGGCACCAGAGATACATCAATTTTGGTGCCGGCAGCCCGATCCTCTGAACGGAGGGCTGTAGTGCTCTTCCTTACAATATCTTCTATATCATCCGGTATATCTATCTCTTCCTTTTGCTCTGCGATATCGCCGGTATGCGACATTGATAGAACCTTAAGAAGGTCTTGCTGGCTTATAAACCCTTTGCTGAAGAGGATAGCGCCGATGAGTTCTCCGGTCTTTTTCTGTTCGTCAAGCGCAATTTTCAGCTGTTCTTCTGAAATAAGGCCGGATTCTATCAGCCTTTCGCCTATCTTTTTGTAAACCAGCATAATTGTTTAAACCACCTTCATAATGTAATAAGATACTATTACATTATAATCAATTATTCCTAAGATGCAATAGAAATCAGGAAGGCGAATTTTGAAAATCCGATAATAGATATATTGATGAGACTCAGGCTTGCCCGGTCTTTTTAGGCCGCTTACCTTCCGTCACCGATACAACTATATAGAAAGCGATAAGTAAAGTAATTGTGACAGCAAGTGCGCCTGCCCACCCGAGCAGATCAGGCAGGAAAATATTACTGCCGGCAATGTTTATTCTCGAAGAAAGAAAAGGCATCCACAAACCAACCGCGAGCATCGCTCCGAATATCGCAAAGAAATGTTTGATATGTCCCTCGGCAGACCGCCGGAGAATTCCGACTACTCACCCGTCTGACAAAACCATGCCGAAGCCGAATATCGTGCCGCCTATGATACTGTGCAGCCCGGCAGGCATTACGAATGTTGAGGCAGGCTTTAATGAAGATGCTTTGATAATGCTGAAACCGATAACGCCGATGATAAGGCTTATTATCACACCGCGCATCATTTCGTAATTCCGTGAAATGAATAAGTCCCGGAACGCTGATGAGAAACCAAAAGAGGCGCGCTGGAATACCAATCCAAATGCCATCCCGAAGATCAATATGCCTGCGAGGCTGCCTTTGCCGTTTACAGAATAGGCTGCGACAATAAGGGTAATTAAAAAAATGACAAGAACTCCTATTAAAGGTGTTCGTGATAAAGAGCTGCTATTGCTGACACACGATGCCGAACCTTCCTGTTTCTTCGATAACAGCAGCTTACCGCCGAGATATCCGCCTGCTATCAAACCTATCATCATGTAGAACCCGCTTAATGACAGCGCCATGATCGATGAATAAAAACCTCCGACAATACAGGATCCAGCGATCAGGCTGCCGATTCCCATCAACACACCGCCTGTGAAACTTTTCGAACATTCAACTGCGCCGGATTTTCTTATTCTGAATTCTCCTGAAAGCAGGGCGCCGACCAATGCCCCTAAAAACAGGCCGAAAGTTATAAGGTTCTTGATATCATAATGTGCCGGCTCCAGAGGACCCCATGGCGATTCAATATTTATGCCTGCAAGCTTGTAAGTCCAGATTCCCCAAGTCCCCATTGCGGGATAGACAGCTCCCAGCGGCATTAAATAAAGAAAGAAGGCTATGTTGAGAAGGCCCAACAGCACACCGCCGATCCACTTGGGCCATTGTGTCGTAAAGAGTTTGTTATACATAAGTATTTAGAGCCTCCTTTGTTTTATTTCTATTGTTTTTTACCATAAAATTTATGGACTCTTATTAGTATCTTTCAGGATCTCCGACTTCAATTCATCATATGTAACAGTGCCGTTCTGCACGATGAAACGATCGTTGAGCATAACAGAAGGGCATGGCGGCGGATCTTTTTCCATCCAATATTCATTGGATGACTTTTTAATTACAACAACTTCTACGCCGAACTCTTTATTTGCCTTCCAGGCAACCTGAGTATTCTGCTGTCAACGAGTACCCATCGGTTCGTTTACATATAGCTTAATGGTGTTTTTCATTTTCATTCCCTCCTTTAATAGTGTAACTAAAACTCATATCTCATTTGCAAGTAAATATTATCGTTTTTATCCAACTGCCCGAACTGATTCCATTCTTCACCGCCTCCGAAGATGTTAGCTCCAACCGCTGCCCATATGGGATCGGAGAAATTGTACTTAACCTCAGGGTTGAAGAGGTAATCGCTGTCAGACGGGCTGTAAAAAGAGAAGAGGGAGAGTTTTAACGTCTGATGTATCAGAAATTGTGTAAGCCTCACAGAGGCAAGATCATGCAGCTTCTTCTCGTGCGGAAATCCAACAGGGAGGTATTTCTCATACTCCGAATAGTTGTGCATATATTCGCCATAGTATTGAAGACTGATGGTAAAGTCTTCCCAAAGCTGTCTCTGATATCCGGCAAGGAATTTCGTTTGTGAATTCGGCATCATAGGGTCTGCGCCGTCCCTGTCATTTCGAAAATCATAGTATCCTGCCTCAAGGCTCAGGACACCATCCAATGCTCTTCCCTGTAAGCTTGCGCCGTAGACAGAGAGTTCAGGGTAAAAGAACTCGATTTTTGTCGGAGCAGTCATGCTGTCCGGGAGTATGGATGGCTGCCTGGAAAACCCGCGATAGAAATATAGTGAGGCGTCAAAACCCGCGACATCACGATATATCCTGAATGCCATTTCAGTATTTTCAAGACTTGCAGACGGCTCTTTCTCCTCACGATTTGCAATAGACGGCATCGGATCAAACATGTAAAATCTCTCTGGATCAGGGAAATTGTTCGGTTCAAAAAAAGGAACGATAATCAATTCCGCAGAGGCAAAGGATGGATACATGCCGATCTTTATACCGTCAACGCCTTTTTTGAGATATTCCATCGGTCGTCCGGAGAAGAAAGTCTCATAGTCTTTTGGGAATACATCGTTTATGAAAATCAAATCTCCAAGCCCCCACGTGATGACCTGTCTGCCAAGCCTCATGTCCCACATGGATGAAGTAAAATCAATGTATCCTTCCCTTAAATCTATCTCAGATTCTTTATCAACATGGTCATGGAATGCATCTGTTTTCAGGAAGAGATGGAATGCTTCTTTATTCGCATCGAGTTTGAGCTGCAATCTTTCTTCAGCCCATTTGAAGTCCTTGCCGTCAGGATTTGATGAGTTGGTGTCGGCAGAATAGTTTCCCTGGAGGAAGCCATGAAGAGAAACATCAGATGCTGCTGCAAACGATTGTGATATTACAAAGAAAATGCACGATATGAGACAACCGATAAAAAATCTGTTTTTACTTTTCATTTTGCTCCTATACTGATTTACCTGCTCGGATACAGATAAAACCCGCATTTTTTACCAATCTGTTATTGATAACCTCTTTCACAGGCTTTTCTGACGGAGGCTGACACAGGGTTGACGCATACGAATCAACACTCAAGCCTGCCTTTTCTATTATATCCTTAATATCATTAACGCTATAAAATGTTGCGTGTTTGTATATAGGGTGTCCTTCTGCCTTTTTTACAGCATAAAGTTTACCCCATAAACTTTCCCTGTTAATTATCCCGACAATCAATCCTCCGCCAGTCTTAAGAACCCTTTTAGCTTCGGAGATAACCTTCTCCGGATTTTCCACAAAGCAGAGCGTAAACAGTATAAGTACGCCGCCGAATGATTCATCTTTAAAAGGCAGTTTCTCTCCTGAAGCTGTCTCGGCCTTTATCCCGCGCATCTCCGCTATCTTCAAAACTTCCTTAGAAGGATCAATGCCGTATTCAATACCTAATGCTTCTGCAAATCGTCCCGTTCCTGCTCCGATTTCGAGGAAAGGATGTTCAAGGCCTTTCATCAAAAGCCTTGCTGACGCGGCCTCCAGTTTAAAAAGCACTTTGCCTTCTGCACTATCAAACCACTCATCGTAATCTTCAGCATACTTGTCAAAGGCATCAACAACAGAACTCATTCCACCCACTTTTTGGGCGGCTGCTTTAAAAATCGTTCGCTGAAGAGGTTGTCCTCTATGCCGATGTTATAATCGGCTTTCGTATAGGTAACCTCTGTCCTGTGTCCGCTCAGAAGATTTTTCATCGCTCTCTTTGTAATTGTCGAAATACCTTTAACATCTTTTATTTCATCCGCGCTGAAGACCCTGTAAAGTTCGCCTTTTTTATCATAGTACTCTTCTTTCAGCGGCAGAAAACTGCCCTTATCAATCCACGAGAGTTTGTAACCGTAATCAACATCCTGAGCCTTTGGAGAGCTTTTTATGACATAGCAGTCCTTTGTATCAAGTTTTTCTTCCTTAGTAATAGTATGGTTATCATCTTCCACATCCCGTCCCGAAACATCTTCATATGTAAAATCAGAGCCGACAAAGCTTGAGCTTTTGTCCTGAGCGGCGATCCTCCTTACCATGTTGATCGCAGGCACAAAGAGCCACCTGTCATCGTCTTTGGCAGGGAATTTGTATACCATGAATGTCATGTCTTTTACATCAGCCGGCTGATAGAAGTACATGAAATACTTCTGCTCTCCGCCTGACGCGCCGTAATTCTTTCTCAGCATTGTAAGTTCCCTGACTCTCTCCTGTCCGCTTTTGCTGATAAGCTTCATCATGACCCTTGCCTTAAAGTCCTTGCCCTGGTAAAAGAATGCCTCCTGCGATTTCTTGACCACTTCCTCCGCAGTCAGCGCAAAGACATTTAACGGCATTAACAGTACAACCAATATAATCAAATATCGTTTCATCTTAAACCTCCCTTTTTAACTCTTAACCTTTAGTTCTTCTGCTTCAAGCCCTTTAAGGAATATCTCGTCAGTAGAGTTGATAAGATATTCTTTCGGTGAGACCTTTACCGTTTGAGAGCCTTTTCTAATGGACCACACAAGAAGCGCAATCAGGATTCCTGTATAACAGAATGCAAAACCATACTGGATATACGGATTGTCAGGGAGAAGCTCAAGCATGTTTTTTGCTTCTATAATACCTTTGGAGAAAAATATCTCCTCAAATTTCTCCCTGTAAAGCGTAAACGGCAGATACCCGAAGAAGAAGCCGGGAAGTGACGCCAGACCTGTGAGATATCCCATTGAAGCCCTCGCGTAAGTTCTTACTTCACAGCCTAACATGAGAACAGCGCCTATGCCGAGAAGCGGGCCCCCGACAAGATGACCAAGGTGAAATCCCCATTTATACCTGCCTGCCTCCACAACTACCGGCAGGTCCCATCCGAAGAATGTCCATGTAACGAGTATCGTTATATTGAACATAACGATGGCTATCATTAACGCCGTAAAAGGCATAAGACCGGTGAACATGGTCTGTGTTATCTTTGCCACTTTCATTGAGTCAAAATGTTTTTTGGACATATGAATGGAATGAGGCGCCATTACGGCGCATTCTGTTCCGAATCCTGTTTTTCCAATGCCGAAGCCGAGAAGAAACCCGACGAACGTCTTGAGAAATATCTCTATCCATGGCAGACGTCCGATACCTTCAGCAGACTCACCTTTAAATGCTGTATAAAAGGCGGATGCCAGCAGCAAAAAGAGGAATGCCGTCAGTATTATTCGAAGGGGGTCTTTGTAGGGATTATACTTCGGGTCGTAACATAATGTGTCATTGGGATATTCAAGCCCGACACAGTGCTTGACAGTTGCATGTTTTTCATGGTGTTTCATATAACCGGCAACACCCAGTTTTGACATAAACATGAACGCAAGAAATGCAAAAGGAACACTCACCAGCGCCACAACAATGGATGTAAGGCTCATTGCCGGGATGCCGCCGAGGTAATGCCATGTAGTGCATCCTTGCGCAAGCCTTGTGCCGAGCCCGAATGTAGCACCGCCGATGAACGCGAGGACAACCATACGAGGGGGATATTTAGCCCATGCCTTGTGTTCTCTTTCGAGGATCGCGACAAGGAACGCTCCAATCAGGATGCCGATTATGATCCAGTGGATATCCGCGTCGTAGAGCCTTGCGATATACTCTGTCCCGGTGATGTTTTCCTCTATTGAGGCGAACATCTTTGCAAGCCCTGTAGTAACAGGTATCGGCGTTTCATACTTAAGGAAATAGATCACCTCAGCAAGCCCGACTACAAATCCTCCCCATACGAACGACCATGGTTTTGTAAATAAATTCTTCATGCGGCCTCCTATGCGCAGCCTGACGTCTTCTGAAATTCTTTAACCTCTTTCACCACATCTTTCATTTTCAACCCTGCTGTGTTTGTAATATCGGTCCAGTTTTTTCCGTCTTTCTTCATTTTGATTATGTCCTTACCCGGTTTCTTGGAGAGGTTTATAATGACTATTGCCGCAAGGGCATCTCCGGGCGTAAGTTCTTTTATTGCGAGTTCAATAACTTCATTGGGAACAGCCTCAAAGAAATAGGCTTTAACCTGATCCCCGAATCTCTTGATCTCTTTTGGCGTAACACGTTTCTTGTTTGTTATCGCTATCCGTTCCTTTAATTCATCTTCTGTGCCTTTTTCAGCGGCTGCGGCAACCTGAACCAACATCGGCAGGATAAGAGAGAATGAGAGGATCAGGGTCAGAAACTTTTTCATTATTCTTGTCTTCATTTTAAGCCTCCTGTTTGTTCAATCGGATAATTTTTTTGAGCAGCCTTGTCAATGGTGCTCTTCATTGCCTCTCCTCCCATATAATCTTTAATCCACGCCGCATAGCCGAATATCATGGTGTATGCGTCATATCCAAGCATTCTCAGGCCCACTACCGGAAGATTCTGAAGCTGTCCGGTAGCGCATACAAGCACAAGCTTTTTATCTTTAGAGAGTTTTGCGAGATTCTCAGGGTTCAAGACAGCGTAGTAGGGGATATGTATTGCCGAAGGGATATGGCCTGAGTTGTACTCGTCGGCATCCGGTCTTACATCCAAAACTGCAAAGTCTGTTTTTCCCGTCTTGATCCACATGTTGACCTCATCTGAAGTAACCTGCCAGCCGCCCTCTTCAGACGCTTTTATAAGCACTTCGGACAACTTCTTTGCCGGGTCGTTCTCTGCAAATACCGGCAGAGCCACAAGGACTGCAACGATTGATACGATAAAACTCGTTTTGAGTCTTTTCATTTGCCTCACCTCCTGTTTTATTTTGTTAGTCATTTCAGTTCGTTGCTTTTCCATCAAATAACCACTTCTGCAATAAAACAATAAGCGCCGGCAGATAGATTATTGTCATTATCGCGCTGAGCAGCATCATGCTGACGATGAAAGCGCCCACTGTGATATACGGTGTTAACGGCGCAAATATCATCACGGCAAAAGATGCCGCAAAGAGCACTGCGTTGCGCATAATTCCTTTTCCGGGTCGCGCGGCAGTCCAGAGCAACGCGTCAGAAAGAGTTTTGCTCCCCTTTGTTTCCGTCATTCGTTGCCTGAGCCTGCTGACAAAATGAATAGCAAAATCCACCGCCATGCCGAGGGAGAGGCAGGAAAGAACAGAGATCGGCATGTCGAAATCCTTGCCGATAAAACCGACAATACCGTATATAAAGAGTATTGTGAAGAGAAGCGGGGTGTATCCGACAACAGCCCATTTGACAGAACGGAAGTCAAAGGCCAGGATGGCAAAGACGGCGAACAAGGCAATAATAAACCCCGTTACCATGTCCCATAACACCTCGTCGTTCCAGACAAGGTTGAAATATGCGATGCCCGACGGCTTCAATTCCATAGCAACAGGATGAGTAGTTTTGTACTCATCAGTCGCCTTAATCACTTCCCTCATAGCCTGCGCGTCCCATGTCTTCAACTGCACCCAGATGTTCGCTTTTCTGAAGGGGTAGTCCACAACATTGTCCAGATCAGCGGGCTTTGCAGACATTGAGAAGAGGAAGATATACTGCCCGATCATCTCCTTTGTCTCAGGGACAATATTATATTTAGGGTCATTGTCATGAAGGACAAGGTTAATCCTCTTCACGTAGTCAACAACTGAGGTCGTCTTGCCGACAACGGAGAGTTTTTCAAGGTGCTGCTGAAGCCCTTCTATATAGCGCATCGCCTCAGGAGTTTTAATGAAATCATCATCTTCCGCAGTCGCGACGACATATGCCATTGAGGTGCCGCCGAGAGAGCTGTTTATGACCGTATCGGCGATGCGTACATCACTGTCCTTCTTGAACCACTCCACCAGATTATTATTGACATTCATTTTTGTAATCCCGACGATTGATATAGCAAAAAGCAGAAGGCCGACAATGACAGTTGCCTTTGGGCTATGCGTGCCTATTGAGGCAAGCTTCTGTAATAAACTCGAAGTCCTGCTTGAGCCGATGTCTTCTGCGTGAGCAATCTTTTCTATCTGCTCATCCTTTACAAAGGTGAACATGGCCGGAATAAAGCTGAAACTCAAGATCCGCAGAACGATAGTGCCGAATGCCACAACACCGCCAAAGACCTGTACCGGGATAATGTTCATAAAAAGAAGCACGCCGAAACCGACTGCTGTTGCCAATGCGGTATTGCGGACAGGGCGGCTCACAGCTCGCATGGTCTCAATTATCGCGGCCTTTTTGTCCTTCTTCTCTCTATAGCGGAAGTAAAATTCGTTGAATATATGCATGCTGTCTGTTGCGATAGCCATAAGAAAGACAGGCGCCATTGAACTCATAATATGAATAGGGTAGCCAAGGCCGATAAGAAGCCCCATGCTCCAGACGATGCTGACCATGGCATCCATCATCAGCGTGATGGAGAGGAAAAGGTCTCTGAACATGAGATACCTGACAAGAAGCATGACCATTCCTGCAATCGGGGCAAAGATCGCCATGAGCTTGAACATCTCAGCTCCGAAGGTATCCCGCGCTACAGGATCGCCTGCTACGTAATATTTTTCATCGCCTGTTTCTTTCTTCAATATCTTTTTTATCTCATCAGCTATCTCTTTTCCATTTGATCCTTTTTCAAGAGGGACATATATGGCGGTAGTCTTTCCGTCTTTTGAGATAATTTTGTCAATGAATAGCGGGTTTTCAAACAGCATCTTATGAAGCTTTTGCATCTCTGCGTCATCTCTCGGAATCTCAGTCATGAGAGGAGCGACCCGCAGTGTGCCTGCTTCGGCAGTCACATTGGTAATAGTCGGAAAGCTGTTTACATCTCTGGCAGCAACGCCCTTAAGTTTTAATATCTCATCTGTGATCCTCTGAACCTTTCCGAGAGTATCTTTGTTGAGAACGCCTTTTTCATTCACAATCCCAACCACGATCATGTCTTCATAAAGGCTGAAGGTCTTTTCTACTTCGTCATTCCACATCCTGACATCAGATGTCTCAGGGAGCATGCTCTTGGGATTTGTGTCAGTTTTGATCTTCGTAAACTGGGTCGCAAACGCAAGGGTAATGATTATCGTGAACAGAACGATCAGTTTCGGATGTTCAACTGAAAATTCAACAAGGGAAAACTTCTTCATCTTTATTTGTCCTCCGGATTTGCAAGAAGTTTAGAATATTCTAAAGTCTGCAAATACCTTGCAAAAAATTATTTTGACTTCGTGAGTTTCCTGGCTATCTGATGTCCTTCCTGAAATTTATCAAGCAGCACTTCTCTCATCAGGCCGCATGCCGTGATTACCTTTTCGTTGGAAACCCTGTAGAAGATATTGTTCTTCTCGCGCCTTGACGTGAGAATGCCCTTTTGTTTCATTATCGCAAGATGCTGGGAGACGTTTGAAGCGGATATGCCGAGTCTGTCGACGATCTCTCCGACACTCAGCTCTTTATCCTCAAGCACGCTGAGTATCTCTATCCTCTTGGCGTTTCCCAGAGTCTTGCATATATCAGCATGTATCTCAAAAAGTTTCTTGCTCATAATTAAAACGTCAGATTCATATCAGCCTTGATAACGACTTCCTTGTAATAAGTTGCCGGGTCTGCGACCTCAACACCATCAACAAAATCATCTTTAGTCATGCCAAAAAGAGGAACGTTTAAAGGACATGCGAGCAGCTTTGCTCCTTCCTTGTAGAGCATGAAAAGCAGATCTTCAACTGTCGGGAGGTTCATGTCATCCATTCTCTTCATCACAGCATCGCCTTCTTCTTTAGGTTGGTCCGGCAGGCAGACAAGTGTGTTTACCTTGTCTTTATGAAGGGCGTTGACCCCGCGCGACCCGAAGAACATTGTGACATTAGCACCTTCTTTCAGGAGACTGTATGCGGTCATGAGGGCATTGTAAACCTGGCACAGCTCATCGTGAAAACACATGATCGAAACGTTTTTAATAACCTTTTCCATTTCACCCCTCCTTATTTTTTTAAACCAACTGTTATTTATTTCCCAGTCAATATCTGATACCACATTCTTAAACCTGTTATGGCGATAATAACTGCAATTGCCATGCGGAGGTATTTGGTATTAACCTTTTTACTCATCTTGCCGCCGAATTGCGCACCCGGGATTGTGCCGATAACAAGCGCTATCGCATATGGCCATAGTATCTGTCCTGTGTACATCTTGCCGATGGTTCCCATGAGTGCGCCTAAAAAGACGATCCCAAGCGTACTGCCTATTACAATGCGTGTCGGGATGTTGAGCAGATATATCATTGCCGGGATGTATATGAACGCTCCAGGCGCGCCGACCATGCCGCCGAAAGAGCCTATCGCAAGGCTTAAAAATATCGATAGCGGTTTGTTATATTGAAGGTCATCAGGCGAGATGTCCTCTCCCTGCTCACGCTTTGGAATGAACATTGTCACTGCAGCGATAACAGCCATTGTAGCAAAGATAGCTAACAGGAAAGAGCTTTTGGAAGTTTTTGAGACGAGAGATCCCGCAAGATTACCGATGGCATTGCATATTCCCATGTAAAGAAGTAGAGATTTGCTGACAAAACGGTTTTTATTATGAACAATAACCGCTGTCAGAGATGCTGACAGAACCTGCACCATGCTTATGGCGGCAACCTGCTTCATGTCAAACTGCCCGACACCTATAAGCGGCGGTATATAGAGAAGAATAGGGATCATGAATATAGCTCCGCCCAAACCGAGCAGCCCGGATAAAAAACCTCCGCCAATGCCAAGTATTACGAGTGTGATCAATAATTGTATTTCCATAGTTCGTTATATCTCCGACAGATTTAATATGTATATAGATATCTCAACGCCGTATTTTTTTGTAATCACCGTACATGGTCTTTTCAAGAAGCATGTCCATTGGTTTTTTTAATAACGATTCTGAGAGCCAGTGTTTTTCAAATATGACCTTTCCTAAATGCCACAATGGAGAAGGTTTGCGCATTATTACTTGAGGGTTCGGGGTAGCGTAGAAATTTCCGGAGCCGAACCCGGCTGTGCCGTCTCCGATCTCTATGAAGCAGCCTCCCTCTCCGGTATATTCCGCTTTTTCTCCGGTTTTCAAAATCTCATTTGCGATATTTTCAGCCACAACCTTTGCTTCAAAATGGGCAAATACTCCTGCCTTGGGAAGCATCAACGGCACACCCGGTTTCCACTCTCCCGGTATCTTAACCTTGGCAACATCACCTATGGCGTAGACATTCTCAAATTGAGTTTTCAATGTGTCTTTGTCCGCAGGTATCCAGTCTTCAGTTAATCCTGATTTCCGGATGACCTCAGGAGATTTATGAGGGGGGACAACTAACAATAAATCATATGATGCCCTTCCCTTATCAAAAGTTATTTCTTTTTTTTCTGCATCTATTGAAGCAACCTTATGCTCAAAATTATGCGCAATCCCCATTTGCTCCAGCATTGCTTTTATCATATTCCCGACAGCAGCCCCGGCAACCGGCATCGGCAGTGTTTCAGGAGCAAATATTTTCACATTAACATTTTTCTCAAGGCCTCTCTTTCTGAAGATATCTTTTAGCAGAAAGGCGGTTTCATAGGGCGCTGCCGGACATTTATAAGGCATGGAAGTAACAAGGACTATAATGTCTCCGCCGGAGAAGTTCTTTATGCGGTCTCTCGCTTTCAGTATCCCGTCTAATGTGTAAATATTGCAGGCATCTTTTTTAAGGGCATCTTCAAGGCCAGGCACTGCTTCAGGAAATAATGAAGCGCCGAGGGAGATCACAAGGTAATCATAGGCGATCTCTTTCTTCTCGGTTTTGACTGTTTTGTTTTGAGTATCGATCCTGAGGATATCTTCATTTATAAGATCAATGCCGCTCTCTATCAGCCTTGAGATGTCTTTCTTTATCTGCTCAGGTTCTCTGCATCCGCACATTACCCAGAGAAATGAAGAGGCGGATATATGTTCTCTGTTTTTATCTACTATTATTATCCGGTGTTCTTTTCCTAATTTCTTTCTGAGATCATTAGCCGTAGTCAATCCACCGACCCCGCCGCCCAAAACTACAATCGTTTTTTCATCGCTTCCCATCCTTCCTCCTTGAATTTGCAACTGAATTATTGCTCACAATAATTATCTCTTTCTTTTGCCGGGGTAGGTGCCTTTTTTTGAAACAGGGCAGCATTTGGGCCCGGGCAGATCCTCGAAGTATTCCTTATTTAATATATGAATGATATCCAATACCAACGGGCTCTTCAGGAAGTAGCATCTTAATCTGCCGTCAATAAAAAAATCGATAATACCGGCGCTCCTGAGCTTTGTTAGATGCTGAGATATATTTGGCTGGCTCACATTGTCAAGAAAGTCTTCAAAATCGCTTACACACTTAACACCATTGGAGAGTTCAGTCAGTATCTTTATCCTGACAGGGTGGGTAATGGCTTTAAGTACCTCAATGCGCGGCAGGATATCTTTTGTCATATTCAAATATTACGATATTTGCATATGATTGTCAACTATATAATTTCCCGGGTGGCAAATCGGTGAAGAGGCTTTGATTACAAACGAATACTGCTGATCTATTTGCGATTTAATAATGCGATTTAATAATGCTTGATATTATGTGTTGAATGATTTATTCTTGTGTTCTATATAGAATAGTAAAATATTTATTGTGTATAATAATTCAGCTAATGGTATAGATTAAGGAGAATATGTTGAATATTTTTGAGAAACTTGGTGACACGGTAATCTATTACCTTGATCAAGCCGGGATGATGGTCATATTTCTCTTTCAATCCATTTATGCCTGCATAAAGCCGCCTTACAAAATTGCCCCTGTAGTCAAGCAGATTTATGTTATCGGCACCCTTTCCGTCTTTGTAGTTGTCTTCACAGGCCTTTTTTCCGGGATGGTACTCGGCCTTCAGGGATTCAACACGCTGAAGAAATTCGGAGCTGAGGGGCTTTTGGGTTCAGCTGTTGCGCTCAGCCTGATAAGGGAACTGGGCCCTGTCTTAACCGCGCTTATGGTTACCGGAAGGGCGGGTTCTGCTATCTGTGCCGAGATAGGCATAATGAGGAACTCCGAGCAGATAGATGCTCTTGAGTGTATGGCGATTGATCCATATAAATTCATAATATCTCCCAAGTTCATTGCCGGGATCATCTCCCTCCCTCTCCTGACAGCGATGTTTGATATCGTAGGGATATTCGGAGGATATCTTGTGGGTGTCAAGCTCCTTGGCACAAACCAGGGGGCGTTCTTTAATACGATGCTGACTGATGTGAAGTTTGACGATATTTATATGGGGCTTGTAAAGTCGCTTTGCTTCGGCCTGATAATAGTATGGATCTCTTCTGCAATGGGTTACTTTGTTCATATGACAAGAGGGGGGGGCTTTGGAGCAGAGGGTGTAAGCAGGGTTACTACAAACGCAGTAGTTCTGTCTTCCGTTTCTGTTCTGGTCTTTGATTATTTTCTGACCTCCATGCTGATTTGATGATTGATAACAACTATATAATACAGATGGTTGACGTTGAAAAATCTTTTGGCACGCAAAAGATACTCAAGGGCCTTAACCTCTCCGTGGTTGAGGGCAGGACTTCTGTCATCGTGGGAGGGAGCGGCCAGGGGAAGAGCCTCACAATAAAGCACATCCTCGGCCTTATGAAGCCTACAAGCGGGCAAGTGCTTGTGTACGGCAAGGATATTAACAAGATCAGCAAAAAAGAGCTTAAAGAGATAAGGTCGGAATTCGGTGTTCTCTTTCAGAACTCGGCGCTTTTTGATTCAATGACGATATTTGATAATGTCGCCCTTCCCCTGAGAGAGAGAACCAGGATGTCCGAGTCTGAGATAAAAGCTGTTGTGAATGAATATCTTGAACTAATGGAGGTCAGGGGGGCGCATGAAAAGTTCCCCGCACAGGTCAGCGGAGGGATGAAGAAGAGGGTAGGGCTTGCGAGGGCGCTTGTTCTTAAGCCCAAGATAATGTTCTTTGACGAGCCTACCACAGGGCTTGATGTGGCGATGAGCAATGAGATATACCGCATCTTTTTCCGCACACAGGCAAAACTCGGGTATACAGCCATTATCGTCAGCCATGATGTGCCGAAAATATTCAAACTGGCTGATTATGTGCTTCTCTTTCACGATGGTATTGTTGAAGGGAATCTTACTCCTGAGGAATTTCAGCTTTCAGACAAGCCTGTTATAAGACAATTTGTTGAGACAACAATGGGAAGATTATATTCAAGTGAAATGGAGGATATTCAATGAAGAGGATAAGTATTGAAACAATTGTTGGAATATTTCTGGTTCTGGGACTGGTCGCGCTTGCGTACCTGTCGGTGAAGCTGGGCGGGATAAGCCTTTTCGGCACAGACCAGTATAAGGTCAGTGCCCGGTTCGGAAACATCTCCGGCCTTACCAAGGATGCAACTGTAGAGATCGCCGGTGTTATCGTCGGCAAGGTATCAAAGGTTAGCCTTAATGGTGATGACTATCAGGCAAAAGTGGAGATGCTTATTAACCCTGACGTGAAACTTCAGGAAGACACGATCGCGTCTATCAGAACACAGGGGATAATAGGCGACAAATATGTAAAACTTTCGCCTGGAGCCTCTGAAGATTTAATAAAGGACGGCGGAGAGATCATTGAGACTGAATCATCGCTTGTGCTTGAAGAGCTTGTAAGTAAATATATGTTTGATAAAGAGTAAATTTTATTAATATTGAGGTGTGACCATGAAACTGTTCAGGTTGATTTTAATAAGTACTTTAATTGTTTTCTTGCTTCAGGTATTTTCAAATTCTTTCGCAGGTGATTCTCCCAAGGCATCTTTGCAGTCCACAATAGACGCTATTTTGGCCCTCTTGCGGGATAAATCACTCTCAACTCCCGACAAGAAAGAGGTGAGGCGTGAAAAGATAAGGGCTTTGCTGAATGAGCGCTTTGATTTTGCCGAGATGGGCAAACGCTCTCTTGCCAATCACTGGAAGGAGCGCACGCCTGCCGAGCAGAAGGAGTTTGTTGCCATATTTTCCGACCTCTTAGAGGCGTCTTATATCGGCAAGATCGAGGGATATACAAATGAGAAGGTGACCTATGACAGTGAGCAGATCAAAGGGGAAGGCAAATATGGACAGGTTGAGACATCCATAGTCACAGAAAAAGTTGATATCCCTATTGATTACAAGCTGATAAATAAAGACGGTAAATGGCTTGTTTATGATGTTACGATAGAAGGCGTCAGTTTTGTCAGCACATACAAGGGACAGTATAATGAGATCATTGTTAAGAATTCTTATGCAAAACTTATTGAGCAGATGAAGGATAAACTGAAAGAGGTAAAATCCACTCTCTGATACACCTGGTCTGCCGGAGACGATATATGAGCGATGAACTGAAAAAGATCATTAATGATTTAAAAGATAAACTCCAGATTTTTCAGTTATTGACTGATAAAGAGCTGGATACGGTCATCCCGTATTTTGAGCGGGTAAAGTATCCTGCCGGCGCCACACTTTTTAAAGAGGGGGATCCCGGAGATTATTTCGGCATTGTTCTGTCAGGCAGGCTTGAGGTAAAGAAAGAGACGGAGTTTAAGGATAAGTCCATAGTGCTTGCATTGCTCGGGAAGGGCTCTTTTACAGGCGAGCTTTCAATGCTCGACGGCCAGGTCCGTTCTGCCGCTGTTGTGGCGCTTGAAGATTCAGAGCTCTTTATTCTTAAGCGCGATACTCTTGATAAGTTCATGGAGGAGTACCCTCACATCGGGATAAAGATACTCAAAGGAATTGTCAGGACAATGTCCATACGCCTTAGAAGGTCTGTTGAGAGGATGGCAACGATCTTCTGATCTCTCACAAGGTAAAAGGGCATGGCGCAAACTGATAGGTACATACTGGATGACGGTTCCAATATAGCAGTAATAGGCGGCGGCCCTTCCGGGACTTTTTTTACGATCTTTGCCCTTAAAATGGCAAAGATGATCGACAAGAAGTTAAATATCACCATCTTTGATCCCAAGGATTTTTCAAAGAGCGGCCCCGCAGGATGTAACAGGTGCGGCGGTGTAATATCCGAACTCCTTGTTCAAACCCTTGCAGTTGAGGGCATCAACCTTCCTGATACTGTTATCCAAAGAGGCATCAATTCCTATAAACTGCACACATTACACGGCAGCGTTGATATTATCACCCCTTCCTTTGAAAAGACTATCGCTACAATCAAGAGGGGAGGGGGGCCTAAAGATATAGACCAGCCAGGCAAGGAGAGTTTTGATAATTTTCTGCTTAAGCAGGCTATTGAACTCGGTGCTGTACACAGGCCATTACGCATTGATAAGATCGAATACAATGGTGATAAGCCTGTTCTCTTTTCTCAGGGTGAAAAGGTGCACGAGTCTGATGTTGTTGTTGGCGCTTTTGGAGTTAATTCTACTGCAGCAAAGATATTTGAAGATATCGGTTTCGGATACAGACAGCCTGAGACAGTAACCACAGCGATTGCTGAATTGGAATTTGGTGAAGATGTTGTTTCCGAATATTTCGGCAATTCCATACAGCTTTTTCTGCTTCCTGTCCCTGGCATGAAGTTTGCCGCCATGATACCCAAGGGGAGTTATGTTACAACATGTATCCTCGGGAAGAACATGGACTCCAACACTGTAGAAAACTTTCTAAACCATGATATAGTCAGGAAGATATTGCCAAAGGGATCGGATGTAAAGCCCAAGTGCCGATGTCTGCCAAAGATGAGCGTCAGCGCTCCTGAAATCCCTTTTACGGACAGGATGGTAATGTGCGGTGATTCCGGCTCAACAAGGCTCTTTAAAGACGGCATTGGCGCCGCATATATAATGGGCAAAGCGGTTGCAAAGACCGTTGTCTTTGACGGTGTGAGCAAAGAGCATTTCAGGGAAGGATATTACCCTGCATATAGGGAGATCAAGGTAGACAATTATTACGGTAGATACCTTTTTTGGATAACAGATCTTTACAAAAAATACGCTATAATGACAAAAGGAATGCTTGCTGTTGTTGAGGAGGAACAGAATGACCCTGATAATCCCAGGATACTGAGCACCATCCTCTGGAATATGTTTACCGGAAATGAGCGTTATAAAAACATATTTAAGACAGCAATAAGTATACCGATGCATATTGATCTTTGGAGAGAATTCGCAGGAAGTATTTTAAGGAGGCGTAAATGAGCTACTCAGACATCGGGAAGGTTTATTCAGATGGCGAGATAATATTTAAAGAAGGCGACAAGGGCGAAAACATGTTTGTCATCCAGTCAGGCAAAGTAAGGATAACCAAAAAAACCGGTTCAGAAGACATGACCATCGCAATCCTTAACGCAGGGGAATTGTTCGGCGAGATGGCGCTGTTTGATAAACTGCCCCGCTCTGCTAATGCCACGGCTGAAGGAGAGGCAAGGATACTTAATATAGATAAAAAGAAGTTCTTTGCAACTGCGAGCAGGGATCCTTCCATGGTATTCAAGATACTTGAGACAACAAGCATGAGGATAAGGAAGCTCGATGATGAGTTTACAAAACTTAAAAAGAGCAGGCTTGATGTTCTTCATGCCTGTATGGATGTTGATGAGACCTGCGCACTTATACTCGACGAGGCAAAGAATATTATCAACACTGACAATGGTTCGATAATGATATTTGATGATAATAAAAAATCCCTGACTATCAAGGCTGCATTCGGGGAGAAGCCGGGCGATGTCATGGAGTTTGCCGTCGGAGAGGGTATTGCAGGAGATGTGCTTAAGACCGGGAAGGCAGAGCTTGTTAATAATGTTTCGCTGGATTCAAGATATGTAAAGGGTGGTGCCAACATACATTCAATGCTTTGTGCGCCGCTGAAGGGCAAGGGTAAGGTCTTCGGCGTGATCAATCTGAGCAACAGCTCTGAAAAAATGTTTACGATAGAGAATCTGAAGATACTCCATACCCTTGCCATATATGCTTCTGTAGCTATTATTAATGCAAAGAGTTTCAGTAAGCTCAGCAGCGCTGCAGAGGATGTTCTGATCCATGCATCAATGCTTGATATGTGAGTTGACAGACATAGACTTCTGAGGGAATTGTTCTGCTTCATTAATGGTTCTGATCTTAATGATGATGAAGGTCAGAATCTTGATAGCTTTGAACTTTTATATTCAGACGGGTTATTTGTAAAAAGAAGCGTCCCGTCATCCATTACAACTTTGTAAATCTTTGCAGAAATATCCTTGCCGGTGACAGGTCTATTTGTATTATCTCTGCTTGAATTATTGCCTCCATTGGGTTTTCCTTCATATATAGAAAGAACTTTACTTACATAATCTTCAGTTTCAGGGAATGCAGGCACCCCCCCGTAATCCGTAACAGTGCCGGGCCCGGCATTATATGCGGCAACGGCAAGCGGAAGGTCAGTGAACATATCGAGCAGAAAACGGAGGTATTTTGTCCCGCCATCTATATTTTCCTCAGGATCAAAGGGGTTGATCACCCCCATATCTTTTGCCGTATCAGGCATGAGCTGCATAAGCCCCATAGCGCCCTTATTTGAAACAGCATTTTTTCTCCAGTTGGATTCTACAGTTATTATGGCTTTAATTAAAGAAGGGTCTACGCTGTATTTTGATGATTTGTTATTGATTATCTGGTCGTAGTATTCGCTGCCGCTGTTATAATTTTTATAATTATTTACTTTTTTGCTTTTCTTGTGCGGTTTTTCCTGAGGAACATTGGTAAATAGAACAACCCCGTTTTTATCTACATACTTATATATGTCCCCGTATGATAACGAAAATGACAGGAGAACGGCCGAAATTATTAAAGTGAAACAAACTTTCAGCATAATAAAATATACCAGTTAATGGTTATGGCGGTCAATTTTATATTAATATCCTTTTGCCATATTTAATAATTCACTCAAACATATCATAGTTTTGTCATGTAATTTAATTATGAATTTTCCCTGATATTTTATTTATTTGAATTGTTAAGATTCGATTATATTTTTATATGGCTTTTTTACTTGACTAAGACCCTATTGATATGAGAAAATTTCAGCACATTATGTTAATGGAAAGAAAGGATTTATCCCTTTTTATTTTTTTACTTTTATAACTATAGTATAAGGAGGTATTAATGCGTAGATCAATGTCTTATCTGTTACTGCTTTTCATTTTTATCATTGTCGTTGGATTAACGGCAACCCAGTCATTTGCCCAGGATAATTTGCAAAAAGGTATTGCAGAGTACAATGCTGAAAATTATGACGAGTCCCTTCAGTTATTTAAAGAGGCAAGGCGGGAACAGCCCGGCTCTTCAACTGCCGCATACTATCTCGGGCTTGCCTATGAACAGGTCGGCCAGCTTGACGATGCTGTAGTGCAGTACAAAGATGCAATCAGTATCAAGCCGTCTGAAAAAAAGGCATACACAAAGCTGTTGGAGGTTGTTTATGTCCAGAATGACCTTGCCGGCGCAAAGAGTTATCTTGCACAGGCCGTGGAAGACGGGGTCAGTCCTGCTGACCTTTCGTTTTTAAACGGTATAGCCTATCTTCTGGAAAACAAAAACAGCGATGCTATAGCAGCCTTTAATAATGCTAAAGAGCTTGACACTTCTTTAGCTCAAAGAGCGAATTTATACATAGGGATAGCATATGCCCGGGATAACGAGTTAGATAAGGCAAGCGCAAGCCTTAATGCTGCTGTTGCCATTGACCCCGCATCTGAGCTTGCATTCTATGCTATGGAGCAGCAGAGTGCCCTTGCCGGCTTAATGGACAAGCGGCAGGCATGGAATTTTATGTTAAGCGCCGCAGTTCAGTATGATGATAATCTTGTTATAAAGCCCTTAATGGATATCCCGGGAGTTGCAGATGTTTCCGGTGAAGAAGATGTCAGCATTGCAGCCATATTTGATGCTAAATACAGAAGAAAATTTGATGGCCCGTGGTTTTTAAATGCGGGTTATAAGTTTTATTCTAACAATTACAGTGAATCCCATACCCATAATTATCTGGTTCAGAAGTTATCAGTAACCCCGGGTTATAATTTAAGCGCGGGCAATATTTTTCTCCCTGTGGAATTGCAACATGTATTTATTGATAACAAACAATATGCATATCTCGTTTCTATCAATCCCACTATAAAGTTCATAATGGATGTCGGGCATATCGGCGAGTTTTCTCTTGGATATCTTCGAAGGGATATGTTAGATGCTCCTTCTTCCAATGCCGATGACAGGGATGGTGATGTTTACAGCGCCGGCATCGGTTATCAGCACCCTACTCACGAAGGCCATGGCTTATTTAAAGCAGGCTACGAACTTTCCAAGGACTATACTGACGGTGAAAACTGGTCTAACATCGGCAACAGGCTTAATATCGGAGCGATCATTCCATTAAAGGATAAAGTAGACCTTACTCTTACAGGTGATGTTTTTCTACAGGGGTATGAAAAAATAAATGATACCAAGAGAAGGGACAGGACTTATAACGGGTCGGCAAACGTGAAGTGGCAGGTAAAGAACGACATAAGTCTGAATTTTCAGTATGCTCATACAAGGGCAGACTCAAACGTCTCTCTTTATGATTACAGACGAAACGTATATACAACGGCAGTTGAATATAACTTTTAATGGGGGGCATGATGGCAAATATAATGGATAATAGGTTAAAGATAAAGTATATCTTTTTTGTTATTGCTGCGGCAGCCTGCCTGCTTTATTCCAGGGCTGAAGCGGCTGAAGCGGTGGGTAAGTTCACATCAGTAGAAGGCAGGGTTGACGTGCTGAGAGGCGGGGAGCTTCCTTCGATTGCAGTAAATGCCGGAGATGTTATCTACATAAAAGATACTGTGAGAAGCAAGAGCAGTTCAACCGCCCAGATATTATTCAATGACGGCAACGTCCTGACCATTGAGCAGAGGAGCAGGATAAACATAAGCGAGTATTACTCTGATGGTTCATCAGATGGGGTTATTGGCCTCTCAAAGGGTAAAATAAATGTTGTTGTTGCCAAAGATCTGCTTAAGGATGCGGGCAGCACCTCAGGCAAAAAATTTGAGATACATACGCCGAATGCGGTAGCAGGCGTCAGGGGCACATGTTATTCGGTCGCGTTTTCCAATTTATTTACTTTTGTTAATTCTCAAGGTGAAAGAAAATGTTCAAAACCGGGTAACGTCTATGTTTACAATATAAACAATGTGGAATATGTTGTAATTGTTCCGCCGGATGGGTATGGTTTTGTTCCGGGAGAAGGCTATCCGGTTGTCACGAATGATCCTGTTTTCGGCGATCCAGCTATAGCGCCTCCCGCAGGCTGTAACGGCGCTTTTTGCATTGCATTGCCTCTTATTGACTTCCCTATGAATATACGCGGCAAACAGGGTGACTTTGAATTGCTTGAAAAGAACCCGCTTCCGCCGAGCAATGATTAAGGTGAATATATGAACCGTCAATTTAGAAGATTATATAATTATTTCAATATAAATAGAGGGAGATCATTATGAAAAGGGAAAAGTTTTTCAAACTATTCTTTATGAAGACTTTTATTTTACCAATCTTTGCATTGGCATTATTATTAGGCTCTGCCCAGCTGGCATTTTCAGCGCCGCCGGTTGTAAAGACCGTGCCATGGGTTTCCAGTAACTCGCTCATCCCGCATTCTACCTGGAGCGGGAGGCAGATCACCCTGAAGGGAACATCAGATGTGGAAGGTGGGAACATACAGTACACATGGGATTTCGGGGACGGCTCTGCTGTAGCGACAGGGACTGTAAGCAATAAATATGTTGTTGAGGCGGCTCACACATACACAGGTAATCCGGGCGATATCTTTACCGCAAGGCTGACAGTACAGAACACAACTACATTCGAATCAGCCAGCAAGGTCTATTTCGTACAGATACTTGAAAATATCCTTGATACGCAGGTCAATGTGGCTATAGATGAGGGACTGTGGCGGCTTCACAAGACAATGACCCGTACAACACTTGATTCACAGGATGCTGGCCACTGGGAATCAGGTTGCAGTTATAACTGTACAAGTTATGCGGTAATAAACCCTGCCAATGTGACCGCATTCTTTGTCAATGGGCATCTGGAGACGAGTCCTGACAGCAACCCTTACAAAGAGACGGTACAGCGCGCCATGCGCTGGGTATTTAACAGATTAACTACTGTTGCCATTGGTAATCATACATATCCTGCGCCTATCGGCACTGTCAACCCTGACAGCAACGGAAACGGGTTAGGTGTATTGGTCAATGATTATGATACTGGATATCAGGGCGGCATGTTCATGGATGCCATCGTTGCCAGCGGCACACCGCTTGCGTTTACCACTACAGGGCCTGCCAACATTACAGGCAGAACATATAGCGGGATTTTGCAGGACATGGTGGATGCCTATGCATGGGGCCAGAGTTATTCAGGTTATTACTATGGCGGTTGGACCTATAATCTATCCGGTAACAGTTCTACCAGTGATAATTCGACAAACCAGTGGGCAGCAATAGGCTTGATTGCTGCAAAGGAGTTCCCTCTTGTTACAGTTCCGCAGTGGGTCATAGATGCAAATATAAATTCCGTCAATGTTACACAGAGTGTAAACGGATATTTTGGATACACCAATCAAAGCGAGGGTAATGCATGGGGATATCAGGCTCTTACACCCTCAGGCATGGTTCAGATGGCAATGGATGGTATCGGGCGCGGTGACGCCAGATGGGACAGGTCTGAGAACTATGAGAGAAACAATTTCTGTAATAACCCGGCTAATGGGGCTTATAGTTCACTACGTGCTTACTATTACGGCTTGTTCTCTTTTACCAAGTCGATGCTTCTGCATGACCCTAATGGTGACGGCATTCCTACTTCTATAGATACCTTAGCCAACCAGCCGGGCGGTGCGAATCCTATCGACTGGTATTCGGCAGAGGTTTCCAATGACGATCCGTGCGACGGTGTTGCCAAGACCCTGGTAAACGGCCAGAATGCCGCAGGTTATTGGTCTGGGCATAACTATACCAGTACACAATACCCGTTTGAAACAGCATGGGCGATAATCATGCTTAACCGTACTGTATTCTCATCCGGCGTTCCTGTAGCTGTTGCCAAGTCTACACCTAACCCCGGTGTTGCGATGGGCACGATCACCCTGGACGGTTCCGACTCATTCCATCAGGATCCTGAAAAAATGATAGTTCAATGGGACTGGGATATTGACAATGACGGCCAGTATGATGACGCGACAGGGATCACTGCAACGCATATCTTCCCTGCGCTTGGTGACTATCAAGTCGGGCTTAAGGTAACAGATAATAACGCAGATACTGATACTACAGTCATAACCGTTATGATCAAAGAACCGCCGCTTGGCCCTACTGCCGAGGCAGGAGGCCCATATCAGCTCTGTCCGCATTTAACGCCCTGGATACTGGACGGAACTGCTTCAATAAACCCTGATGAGGGATTGCATCAGAGTTCCTGTTCTGATTGCCCCGGAGACACTATCGGGGAGTATGCCTGGGACTTAGACAACGACGGCGAGTTTGATGACGCTACTGGAGTACGGCCGGATGTGACGGCCTTCTTTACCGATCTTGGTTCTGGTGAGCACCTTATCCAGCTCAGGGTGACAGATACAAACCACCTCTCTTTCCCCCTCAGTTGTGATGGCATCAATGACGGCGTTGGCGGCCCTGGTTGTGATCTTAGTGATACAGACACGGCCCAGGTGCTTCCATGTACTCTCTGGATCGTCACGGAAACCCTGCCTTCCGCGCCTGTGGGCACTGATTATTCGGTCATTGTTCGCGCTGCCGGAGGAACAGTTCCATACCTGTGGAGCATAACCAATAAAACAGCCTCTCCTGCGCTTATAGAGGACTTTGCCGATAATCCTGAGGATCTTCAGAATATGCTGGATAATCTTTCTATCGGCACTAACCCTGACAACACAGGGGAACTGACATGGGAAGACCTTCCTCAGATAAAAGAGAATCCTGACCCTGACGACCCGATCTATTATATCGATTTCACTATCAGGGTGACAGACGGCGGCACCCGTGTGGCAACAGCGGTATTCAGATATACAGACCCTGATGCTACGACCAGCGCTCCTGATTCAAGCGGCGGCGGGAGTGGCGGCGGCTGCTTCATAGCCACCGCTGCATATGGCAGTTACCTGCATCCTGATGTCTATGTACTGAAGAGGTTCAGGGATAAATATCTGCTTACAAATAAATTAGGCGATATGTTCGTGAAGACTTATTACAGATTCTCACCGCCAATGGCTGACTATATAGCAAAGCATGAGTCTCTCAGGTCTGCGGCGCGTATAGCTCTTACGCCTGTTGTGTATGGAGTGAAGTATCCTGCGGCATCATTCCTTGTGTTTGGATTTATTGCTGTGGCAGCAGGTTATGGCGTAAGGAAGAGAAGAAGAAAGTAAAACACACAGTTACTCAAAAGACCCCTTTGCCAAAAGCAAAGGGGTCTTTTTTTTGGTTCATGCTGAGCTATATAAGCTAAACACACAACTATTGCGTTAGGCGTCATTCCGGCTTGTCCGGAATCTGTTTTTTGAATTCCCCCTTAGAAAAGCCAACAGTAGGCGCTTTAAGCGGGGGAGATAGGGGGATGTTGAAATAAAACACACCCCTAACCCCTCTTATTAGAGGGGAAGATTCCGGTGATGGTCAAAGTCGCATTCAAGCTGCATGTATGTGCAGCGATGGCAGACAAAATCATTTGGGAAGGCAAGGCTGTATTTTTTTCTTAACCCGGATTGAGAGATATTTAATTTCATAAAATAATCAAGAACTGAATCAAGGGGAAATTTCTTTACAGAGACAGATGTGAAGGGCCATTGAATTGAATAGAGCGGAAGTATACCGTGCTTAAGAAGCCATTCTGTGCCTGATACGCATGATTTGAGAGCATCTTCAATATCCTGAAAAGCATTCTCCATGTTAAGCTCTATCCCAGCGACAAAGGCTGACATAACATTTCCCTGACCGAATATTTCGACTGCTTCAAGCAGCCCTCTTATCCACCCCTCGCGGCCGATGAAATGAGCCTTGCCGGGGCAGGCTTTTTCCCAGAGGCCTTCATCCCAGACCTCAAGATTAAAGCAGGCGCCGGTCACACCGGCGTCTCTCAGGCGCAGCATGGCGTCACGCTTGAGTGCGGATGACCCGCAGCATACAGGGATATTTGATCTGTTGACCTTTTTAAGCGCCTCTGCCAACTGGAGGTAGCGTTTTCCCTCTTCATCAATGTCAGTCATGCTGCCGCCGACAAGGTAAAAATGTTTTATCTCAGGTGACGCTTCTACGCAAACTTCCATAAGCCTGTTAAGGTGTTCGCTGCTGATATCGCCTGTTCCTGATCTCTGGCCGAGTATCTTTGTGCGTTTATCTGGCACACCGTAGTGGCAGAATTTACAACGGTAGCTTTCCCCTGTCCTTGTATCTATATGCTGAAAGTATTCACACCCCGGCGTGGGGTTCAAAATAAGCATATCTCCGTGCTGCGCAACTCCTGCCTGTGTCATAGGAGTTCCGTCGAGTGTACTTTTCTGATGCCATAGAGGTTTCTTCTGGAAATCAACCCTGGCTACCTTTTCATCCCATTCCATCAGCATATAGCCTGCTCCATCCTTCACAATTCTGTAAGGGCTTTTGCCATTGCCGAGGATCCTCACAAGGCCGCCGTCTTCAAGAACTATCAAATATGGGATATTGATGCTTGCTTCGCCTGTTGGGTTTTCTTCGCCTTCCTGAAAACGGTAGGGCTGCCAATTCGGGATCGTCCATTCGCCGGCTTCACCCAGTTCAGGAGTGTATCTAAGGCCATTAAAAAGGAGGTCGGTCTTGATCAGGACCGGAAGCGGAACCTCAGGATATTTTGTTTGGAGATATTTTATCCTTGACTCTTTCACTTTTGTCCCATATTTTTGAAATAGGCGGTAGGTGCAACAGGTATGACCTCAATGTTGACATACTTCTCAAAAGGCGCTATCAGAGAATCAATCTTATCTTTAGAATCAGACTCAAGGATCGCAAAGTTTTTCTTCCAGTCCAGAGACGAGTAATCTCCGACAAGCCGGACATTAGAAGGTATGTTGTCATAAAAAGTGTTCATCATACCTCCAAGAATTTTATACTCATCTTCAGTCAGCCCGCTTTTCGTCTCATTGATCAGGATAAACAGCATATCAGAACTCCTTTTAATTTAAATAACTCCCCCTCGCCCCCTCTTAAATTAAGAGGGGGTTGGGGGGAGTTATTATCATTTATTAAGTGACTTAACTTTTAATATGACTTTTGTTCCAACAGGCGGAGCTGTCTTTTTATTGACCACCATCATTCCGTATGGCACAAGCCCTGACTCTGTGGCGGCATCAATGATGGCGGCAGGATCATGCACAAATCCGATAAGTATGCCGTCCATCTGCGCCATGTATTGTCCGTCCGGAAGAATGGTCGAGCCTGTATAGACCCAGCGCATTGAAGAGAGCGCAGCCTTCTTCCCTGCGTCATAGATCAACTCCTCGGCGCGAAGGCTTTTATTCTTTCCGCCATCTTCCCACTCAACCCATATCTCGACCTGATCTCCTTCAGGGGAATCAGGGTCAAAATGAAACTTCGCAGCCTTGCCCTTTTTCTGATCGAGGCCTATGAGTATCAATGCCAGATTGAACTCATAGGCATTTGAGTCCATCTCAAGTATGGTTTCGTATAATTTGTGCCCGCCTTTGACAGCCGCGAGATATTCAATGGTTCCTTCGTTCATATGCCAGATGCCGGGGACGGTAATCTCTTTCAGGTCAGTATCAACAGTGACGCTGCCTATCCGGTATTTCCCATTGCCAAGGGATTCGGCGCTGGGTATCTGCACTTTTTCATTAATTGAAGGGCCGTGAGGTATTTTGTTTACCTGAGCCTCCTTTTCAGCTGATGCGTCAGCCCAAAATATAAATACTGAAAAAGCCGGAACCAGTGTCAATGATAATATTCTTTTCATGGTTTAACTCCTTGTATGACAGTATGCGGCATCGGAGGGGGCAGGGGAACGCTGCTGATATCCCTGAATCCCGCCTCTGTGAGCCACTGGATGATTTCTGAAATGGAATGTACCGTGCCGAACTCGCTTGTGAGCATCATATTCACTCCGAAGAGCATGACGAACGGCGGGCCGTCCTTTTCTTTATTGCAAAAAACATCATTCACTGCAAAGAGGCCTCCGGGTTCAAGCGACTGAAATGCCTTGGCTATGAGCATACGGCAGGTGTCAGGATTTTCTCTGTGGAAGATCCCTGAATTAAGTACGCAGTCATTGCCTTCAGGGTAGGGGGTCTTTGTGTAGTCTCCCTCAATTGCATGAACTCTGCCTTCCATTTTATATTCTTTGATAATATCCCTGGCAATCGCAACAACGCCGGGAAGGTCCATGACTGTTGAAGTCAGGCCCGGGTTCTTCTGCGCAAGGAGGATGGAATAGGTGGCAGGCCCGCCGCCTATATCAAGAAGCCTTTTCCGTCCGGCAAAGTCTATCTTTGCCGCCAAAGACCTGCCGACCCCGAGTGCGCGGTTGTGCATTCCCAAAACAAAATGCCTTGTCTTTTCAGCGTCCTCCCCAAGTATGGTCTCAGGCCTTAAAGCGGGTTTTCCCGACCTGAGCGTATCTTCCAGTTTACCCCAGACAGGATAGAGATCATCGCTGTATTTAAATGCTTCTCCGAGGTATGCAGGGCTTCCCTGGATCAGGAAGGTTTCCGCAACCGCTGAATTTTTATACTTCTCATTCTGCTTTTCAAGAAGCCCGAGTGAAACACACGCGTTCAGGAATAACCCGGTATGATGGGCTGCCGTGCCGAGTTCACCGGCTATCTCTGAAACGGTTTTTTCATTCTTGCCGATCCTGGAAAAAAGATTCAGCCTGTTTGCGGTGAGAAAGACGGATGAATCCCAGTACGCAGTTGCAAGTTTAAATAGAACTGAAGGGTTTATATCCATATTCATTAAAAAGCTCCTTGCGGGATTTGATACTGATTTTTATTGCTCAGGCCGCTGTTTATTATTTACTATTTAGGATAATGATTCAAGAGCTTTCTCTGTATCGCAATATCAGCAAGAAAGATTATGACAGCGAGTATAAATAAGTAGGGCCAGGCCGGTATCAATCGTTCTGCCTTCTTCTCCGAGTAATTTAATAACAAATCTTTATCAGTCAGTACCCTGCCCCCGGTATGAGAGGCGATATCCTCAATCAATTTATCATTTCTGCCAAGCGTGAGGAACTCCTCTTTATCGCTTATTATGAAGTTTCCTCTTGACAGGTCAATGATATTCCCGTGACTTTCTTCAGCTATGACCGCAAGATATTTGCCGGGAGCAAGATTGCCGAGCGCTCCGGTGTATGATCCGTCAGAGGAGCGGAGCAGTTTAGTGTCAATAGTCTTTCCGTCAGGAGATAATATTTTAGCGCTAATCATCATCGTCGTATCTTCGTTATTTCCTGAATCCTCATGCTGAATTTCCACCCGGCTGCCTTTTACATGAAATGCCGGAAGGGTTTCTCCATCAGCGCCTGGCCGCAAACTTCTCTTAACCATCTGCACAAACAGCCTGCCGAATCCTTCCCATTGAAGCCAGTCTCTTGACCACCGCAAACCATCATCTCCTGTGAATATAACAGATCTGCCAATTCCATAATTCCACAACCCAACAACAGGGTCTCCCAGGTGTGATATAACCGGAATAACGGATGTTTTCTTTGGCGAAGTCACCATGTATCCGTGCATAACCGGCATATTAAGAGGCATGCCGTTTAATATCGCATCAGGTTCTTTTAAGCGAGGTGAAAAAGGATCTTCAACCACAAGAGGCCTGGAGGCGGTCATGGCATCTATCTGAAATATCTTTGAAAGCTCATGAAGGTCATCTTCCACCTGAAAGAACCTTCCACCGCCCATAAACGCTATCTCTTTCATAAGGGTGATATTGCTCTCTTTTCCGACAGCTACGGCTGAAATTGTAATGTCTCTCTTTCGCATCTCTTCTATCAGTTGTGAGAAGTCTCTTTCTCGCGTTCTTCCGTCAGAAAGAAGTATGACATGCTTATGAGACGCTCCGGATGTTTTCAACCAGTCATAAGCCTGTGTCATGGCAGGGAAAAGGTCAGTGCTCCCTCTCGGCATGACAGACTGGATCTTTTTAATTATCTCATCCCTGTTCTTTATGGATCCGGGGCTTGATATCACATGAGATTCGCTGTCAAAAGCGATGATGCCGACCTTGTCTTCTTCACCGGACATATCAATGATAGACTGCGCGGCATCAGCGGCAAGCCTGATCTTTGATTCATCACCGCCTTCTGACATGCTGCCTGATTTATCCATGACAAAAACAAGGCCAAGGGATGATGGATGCTCGCCGGGAGAAGGTATTAAACTTACAGGCAAAGCGGATTCAATAGGTGTGTTGGCAAATCCCTTTGAGCCTATGCCCGTATCTCCTCCGATCAAAACAAGGCCTGTGCCCATGTCATGAACCGCATTTGATAAAGCCTTCATCTGCTCTAATGAAAGCAACAGGGAAGGGATATTGTCGAGAATAACTGCGTCGTATGAAATGTATTCTTTTGGATCCGCAGGCATAAGGCCGGCATGCATATAGACGGCATCTAAATTGTTTTTCGTCAGTACATTGCCGAGATATTTCCTTGACGTATTATCAGAAGACGGATCAGTGACGATCAATATCTCCGGCCTGCTTGCTGTGTAAACAAAGGCCTCAGCGCTGTTGTTCGCAAAGGTCGAGTCATTCTTTGCAGTCAGCCTTACTGAGATTTCATGAAAACCGCCTTTATCAAGAACGAGAGGAAATTTATGCCGGCGGTTTCCGGCAAGGATGCTGAGATCCTCTTTAAGGATTTTGTCCTCTCCGTCCACAGCGATTTTGAGACTGCCGTCTGTTTCAATATTACTGCTGACAGATACTTCAAGTGAAAAAGGGTTTCCAACTCTCACTTCAGCCGGAGCGTAAAGAGCTTCGACAAGCGCTTCGTCATGGTTGATCCCTCCTGCTGGCAGAACGTCTACAGTAATTCCCATTGCTTTTAATTCATCAAAGATATTATAAGCATTGCCGGTATTCTCATTGCCGTCTGTGATAAGCACCAGCCTCTTGCGAAAGCCTTCAGGGAATAATTTTGAAGCAGTCAGCAAAGCGTTCTCTAAATCAGTAAATCCTGATCCTGTTTCACGCGATTCACTCCAAAGGGATAATTTTGAGAGATGTTCCCCCTGTGTAATGCCTGAAGGCGGGACTACAAGCCGGGCCTTTTCCCCGAACTGAAGGACTCCGATGCGGTCATCATCTCTCTTCTCTTTTATCTTTAAAGCGATGTAATCCTTTATCGCAGCTTTTTCGTTTTTATTAATGCTTTGGGAAACATCTACAACAAAGAGCACGCATTGATCATTTGTTCTCATCAATAACATCGGTTCTGAAAGACCTATGAGGATCAGGCATATGACAAGTGATCTCAGTATAGGCTTGCGCTGCATATTTCTCATTCGCAACAGCCATACTGCAACAACTGCTAAAGCAGCTATGATGAGATAGATTGGAGAATTAAACTTTAAAAATTCCATATTCAAATTTTGTCATTCCGGCTTGGTCGATTCGGCCTTGTCCGGAATCTTTTCCCATAAGGATTCCCGACGCGCTTCGCTCGCTTAAGGCGCCTACTTCAGGTGCGAGAATGACGCAACGGGCAATTTGTAAATAATTCAACTAAGCCTCTCTCTTATCCTCTTTTCCATAAAGAGCAGTAAGATTGCCAGTATCCCGAATATCTTCCACATTGCTGAGTAGGATATAAATGCTGTCTTGTTAATCTCTTGTGTTCTTCCGTGAGGCGGTGTATATTCAGCAGGATTTATGTCTGATTCTGCAGGGGGAATATTCACTGCAAACTTTATTTCCCCGCCTTCATGTAACACACTGTAGATACCCGCATTGGATGTATCGCTGAATATAATGCCGCCGTTTTCAATCTCAATATTCCTCTCACTCCCATCGGGATACTTAACAATTGTTTTGCTCCTGTTGCCGGATTTTTCAGTAAGCCTGGTGGAGAAGGCCTCCCCGCCGTTGATATTATATTTTTCCCTATTATCCTTATCAGGCTGAAGCCGGTTCATAAGGTTAGTGAAAAACACAGGGAAATTTACGCTCTTCGGGAAATTGGAATCCTTAATATCAAAGCTGAGTATCGCCCTGTCTTTGCCCTGCCGGTTTGAAATGATGATTAACGGGGAACCGGAAGACCCCAAAAGAGCCAGGCCCTCGAATGACCTGACCTTTTTTGCCTTTTGGATCTTAATATCTGAAAAATCTGTGTAATTCATTACGGGGTGTTCTTTTAATGAATAGATATTTTCCGGCATATAAAAACCATCTCCCCATGAGATCCCGTAAATATCTTTCGCGGGATTGATATAGGCTGACGCCCTGCTCATCTCAACGGTTGGGACATAATTATCATAGATGCCTATGTCATAATATTTTTTCTCAATTGCCTGAATATCTTTTTCATGCTCTTCAGGGCTCAGGGCTATAACATTGTAGTTTGTTAAACTGCCGAGTAACTTATCAAGAAAGAAGTTCTCTTCCGTTACCAGAAGCACTGAGGTATATGCGGGCGCGGATAAAACAGCATATCTGTAGTTGTCGGATGACAATGCATCCTTATGGTTGAGTCTTGCTGTAATGTTTCCTGTAACCGCAGGCACTCGGCTAAAGCTCATTGTTTTCTCTCTGCCGGCAGGCAGTTCGATCCGCTGCGCGTCAATGATCTTGCCCTCAGACAGCAGGTCAACAGTCGATATGGCATCAGCTTTGCCAAAGTTTTTAACGGTGACGCCGACTGACATATATTCATCATTGTCTCCCTGATATATCTCAAGCGCCTGAATTCCGGCATTCTCTCCGCTTGTTCCAAAGGGAATAAAGGAGATGTCAGGTGTCTCATCAATAAGTGATGACAGGCCTTCAAAAGCACCGTCGCTGAACAGATAAATATGGTCGCTTTCTCTAAGGTATGGCTTTATTGTGAGAAGGGCATCCTTTATGTCTGTTGTTGTGTCTCCGGCTTCGATCTCTTTAATAGCCTTGATTATATCTTCTCTGTTTCTGCTGTATGGGAGGATATGGCTTACAGGTTTTCCGGCTGATATGATCATTACTTCAGCTTCTTTAAAATTTTCAAGCAGCGATAATGCCTTCTTCTTTGCAAGGCCTATACGGCTTTCTCCATTCTCCAGAGCCTTCATGCTTGCTGTTGCGTCAATGATAAATATTGATCTTTGTACTGTGCCGGATGATCCTCCAAGCCCTGATTGCAGCAATGCCGCAAGCAGAAAGAGCAGTATGGCAGTATGAATATAAAAGAGTTTCTCTTTGAAGAATTTATTTAAAAAGGGATGATCTACTGATGTATGCCTTAAGCCTTGCCAAAGAAAAAGCGCTGAGACCTTTTCAGGCTTTCTCCTTACCCTCATCGAGTAAATAATAATAAGAGCGGCTGCTGATATAAGGCTGAAGATCAATGTAAAGAAAATGTTCATCAGTAAGTATGGGTAAAAAATAATCTGCTCAAAACAATAATTACAGCTGGCGCTGAAAGTACTCTGTAAGCAATTTATCAAACGGCCTGTCTGTCAGAGCCTGCTGATACAGAACCCCCTTTGCCTCACAGAAATCTTTAAGCTTGAGATTATAACCCGTTAATTTATTTCGGTAAATTTCAAGAGCATTCTTGTCCGCGTCTATATCGCTGTAAAGGCCGTCCTCTATATTCTCCAGTCTTATCTTTCCATCAATGACGGGATTTATCTCCTCTTTGCAAAGCACCTGAATGACATGAACCTCGAACTTTCTGAAGAGCAGATAATTCAGTCCTCTTTCATATCCCTTCTCATCTAAAAAGTCAGAGAGGATTATCACAAGCCCGGGAGTCTTTACCTTTGCGGCAAAGTTCTCGAGTGAGCTATTCAGGTCAGTAGCATTGGCCGTCCCGAATGATGAGAGAAAATCAAGATACGGGAAGACCTGGTTCTTGCCTCTTCGCGCGGGGATGAGGCCCTCAATATCCGCGGAAAAATATCCGGCTCCGACATGCTCTAACATGGAGAGCCCCACATAACCGAGAGATGCGGACAATTTAAGCGCGTATTGAAACTTGGAAGGAGTACCGATATCCATTGATAGGCTCCGGTCGATCAGGATATTTATGTTTATATCTTCATCTTCCTGAAATAGCTTGGTGTAGAGTTTTCCGGAGCGGGCGTAAAGGCTCCAGTCGATATAGCGTATGTCATCACCGTTATTATATTCCCTGTGGTCGGCATACTCGATGCCTGCGCCGTAGCTTCCGCTTCTGCGGCTTCCGCCTTTCTTCCCGGAATATATTCTTTTGGAGAGAAAGACAAGGTGCTCAAGCCGGTTTAAAAAATCTTTATCAAAAAAGAGCTGGCGCATAAATTTTTAATTATGAATGAGGACAGTGGAAACGGCTTTGTTTCAATCCATCGCCTTGAGTATGGTAGAGATGATCCCGTCGGTTTCCATGTTATTGGCCTCTCCCTCAAAGTTCAAAAGAATCCTGTGCCTAAGAGCTGCGAGCGCGGCCTTGCGGATATCATCATAACTGAGGTTGAACCTGCCGTCTCTCAATGCCAGCACTTTTCCGCCTGAGATCAATGCCTGGACACCTCTGGGGCTTGCGCCGTAGCGGATATATTTCTTTGCCTCAGCGACGGCATACGGAGAGTCAGGCTGAGTGGCAAGAACTACCTTTATGGCAAACTGCTTAACTTCCTGAGAAACAAGGATATTTTCTGCCGCTTCCCGTATCTTCAGCAGTTCCTCTCTGCCGCATATCTTCTGAATGACAAAGTCATTGACAGATGTCGAGATGTCAGCTATCTTTTCAAGGTCTTTGAAAGACGGGTATGATATTTTTATCTTAAAGAAGAACCTGTCTAACTGCGCTTCAGGGAGCGGGAATGTCCCTTCCATCTCGATAGGGTTTTGTGTCGCAAGAATAAAGAAGGGCTCATCTAATTTATACTGCTTTCCGCTGATCGTTACATGCCGCTCCTGCATCGCTTCGAGAAGAGCGGACTGTGTCTTCGGGGTCGCCCGGTTGATCTCATCTGCCAAAACAATATTCGCGAATACAGGCCCTTTCTGAAAGGTGAATTCCGGATGCCCGCCCTCATCCCTGTGCAGTATGCTTGTGCCGGTTATATCAGCGGGCATAAGGTCAGGAGTGAATTGTATCCTTGAGAAAGAGAGGTCAAGCGCCTCAGCAAGGCTTTTTACCAGCAGGGTCTTTCCGAGGCCGGGGACACCTTCGATAAGCACATGCCCGCCTGCTATCAGCGCGACAACCACTTCATTGACAACATTTTCCTGTCCGACAAATACATTGCCTATCGCAGAGATGATATCGTTTATCTTCTTTTGCGATTCCCCGCAGGTCTTTTCAATTTCTGAATCAGATTTCATGCGTAACCTCTATAATTATTATTACCCGCCTGAGACAGCGTCAAAATAATCTTTAACTGTTTTATGGTATTTCTTTGGCAAAGACCCTAACGGTATCACGCTGTCCGGGTATTTCAGTATAATGTTCTCAGCAGGAAATTCCAAGTCTTTTGCAGGATATGTCGCATCATTTGATCCAGACGTTCTCCCCTCACGCGATGAGCCTTTTTTTGAGACTGAAATATCACCGGGCGATACCGTACCTTCTGTTTCTCCGGCTACACTTGAAGCAGCTTCGCTTGTTGAGAGACTTTTTGTGTAACTTCCCTTGTCGGATGTCTCTCTTAAGGGTTTCTTAATCGCTTCAATATCAGCCTCAGCGATATGCTGCTTTGCCGATTCTATGGATTTCAGGATGTCATTGATAGTCTCTTCAATGCCATCTGCAATTATTTCTTCTGCAATAACCTGCTCTTTATCAGCGGCGCTCAAGTCTTCGGCGCCGCCCATCTCTTTCAGGTAGAGCCCTTTGATCGATTCGGACGCGTCTGTCAGCATCAGCAGGGCATCATGCCTGTCTATGTTTTCAGCCTGAAGGCTTTCACCGAGGCTCTCAAGTTTTTTAATGATCTCTTTATCCAATGCCTCTCCTGCCAATGATCTTGTTTCAACTGTATCGGCAAGTTTTTTTAATTGCGCGCCTTCTTTCTGCACGGCTGATTTAACGTCCGGTGAGAGATCATATATTTTTGACGATTCCTCTTTTGTGAAATCATAAAAGCTGTAAAAAATAAGCATCCCGCATAAGAGAGCGGAAAGCGGTATCGTGCGGTTCAGTTTCAAGGGGAAGAGCGGCTGCGGTTTAATCCCTTTCAGTTCCTTCAGTGTATCATGGAAGAGCAGGGCGGCATACGAGTCTTTCTTATCCAGAAAATCAACGGATGTTGTCAGCCTCTCTTTCAAATTTAAACTGCCATCAATTTTCAGAGCGAGTTCTTTCATCTTTACAGGTTTAAACAGGGAGATGAGAAACAATATGACAGGGCATATCACAAAAACCTGAAGAGGAATAAGAAGCGTGTTGAAGATCATTTTATGAATTATCGCTATTAACGCAAGTACGATAGCAAGAGCGAGCCCGATATTAAAAAAATCGCATATGATCTGCAGGCGGCGGGCGCGGCTGAAGCTTTTCAATGCTCTTAAAAGCAGCCCGCGCGTTTCAATGTCATTATGATCTGTCTTCATCAGTAAACCTTTGTTAAAAGCTGAAAGCGAGAAAGTTTGTAACTATTGAAGAAGGATAATAGAGATATCCTGCAAGATACGCTGTTGTGATCATGAAAATAAAAGAATAGGCCGCGGCAAGAGAATGCTCAGGCCTTTTAATAAGTAATGCGGAAAAAAGGCCTGTGACCCCGCAGCATAATACAAATGCTGTTAACAGACTCAGAAGGAGCGCCAGTTCCTCCATCGTAATCCCTCCTGTGCTTAATGATAACAGAAAAAGGGGGATTGCAATGAGTATAAGAAGCATCCAGATGATAATGGATGCTGTGATCTTGCAGAAGATGATCTTCATTAATCCATAAGGCGCTATCTGAAGAAGTTCGAGCATATCCCCATCCCTTTCCCTTGTCATAAGACGTACGGCAAAAGCGGGGAATGCAAATGCTGTCAACAAAAGCTGAGCCGCGAAAAGCCTGCCTGTCAGTATCTTGCCCGCGCTCTTGAGTGAATTATCATACATCACAGCTCCCTGCAAGGCCGGCATAATGGCTCCGTAGAAGATGAGGAGGAGAAGTATCGCATAAAATATCAGGAAGTAATACGGAGCGCGTCCGCGGAAAAAATACTTCCATTCTCTAATCAGAACAGGATTCATCTTCCCCCTTCCTTAACTCGTTAATTCTTCTCTCTATTGATTCACGGCTCTCTACTCCTGACTGAAATATCCATATGAGCCTTCCTTCATGGAGCACTCCGATCCGGTGCGCAATGTTATTCAGGAACGATATAGAATCTGAAGCCGCTACTACCGCCTTCCCACTGCCGCTCCGGCCTTTAATAACAGAGAGCAGGCTTTCAAGTCCGGTAGTGTCCATTCCGCATTCAGGATCATCCAGCAGAAGCAGTGAAGGGTTGTGCATGACCGACCGCGCTAATGAGACCTTCTGTTTTTCTTCTGCCGAAAGTTCAGAGAGCAGCTTGTCTTTAGTATGGGTTAAATCCAGTTCATTTAACAGGCTGTCAAGATAGTGAAGATATTCGCCATTCTTTTTCCAGTACATTGAAAGAAAAAAATCGAGATGTTCATTGACGGTTGATCCGCTGTCAGAAACGGCTGAGTCCGGCATGTACCCTATCATGGGGCGTACGCGGTTTCTCTCCTTTACAATATCAAATCCGGAAACTTTAACTTTTCCTGCTGAGGGATTTATAATGGTCGCTAATATCTTAAGAAAGGCTGTCTTGCCTGAGCCTTTTAATCCGGTAATCCCGAATACCTCGCCTTCCCGGACAGTGAGGTCAATCCCGTCAAGAATGGTTTTGTTATCTGTTGTCAGGTTTAACTGTGAAATAGATATCATAATTATTTTCGTCATTCCGGCTTGTCCGGAATCTTTTTTGAATCTGTCATGCTGGTTATTTCAGCATCTTTATTTAAGAAGATTCCGGACAAGCCGGAATGACATTAATATACATATAAAGTTCTTGGAAGAAGCAAATTACAAATGATAGAGAAGAAATGTTTCTTCTTTCTCTACAAGCAGCCCGCTATCATTAGATTGAAGAAGCGGCCTTTCCCATAAGCCCACTATCTTCATGCCTTGGGATGCCGCGCCTTCTTCATTATTCAGGATATATCTGCTGATCCATTGCCTGCCTTCAGGATAAGGAAGGTATTTATCTTTTTCAACGATGATATCAACAGATATCGTACTCCCTGCCTCGATTGAAGGCAGCGAAAAAAATCTCTCATTTATATATATGAATGCTTCTTTCAACCGGTAATCTGATAAGTTCTCTATCTTGCCTTGAATCCCTTCAGCATAAACTTTCAGATCTGCATTAAGAGGCGTTTTCAGCTTTTCAAATCTTTCCCATATAATATCTTTGTGCCCAAACATCATCAGATCAGCGGTTATCTTTTTTATAAGGCCGTTTTCATAAACTCCTGTTTTAACAGCGTTGGCATCAATGTCAGCAGGATAAATAAAGCCTCCCTGAAATTCAGCGCTCATGGCTGTATTCCTTACGGATATCAGGCTCATTCTTGATTGCAAAAACGCGTCTTCTCCATTGCTGATGTTTATCACGCTGTTGCCGCGCAAACGGTTTTTGCCGTTCAGCATCCCCATTGAAGCGAGTGAAGCGGTTACGACAAGTATGCATATCAGAGGCAATATAAATCTTCTGTATCTTTTATTCCATGCGAATCCGGCAAGCGCAAGTAAAACAAGATGGCCAGTATTCCATTTCACAACATTCAGGAAAAGGCTTTTAACTTCTTCAGACGGACTCTCAGCAGGAATGTGCATCGCTCTGTTCTGTCCGGCATGAGATATCCGTAAACCGTTTTGAGGCATTACGTAAGGGAGTATCTCCTGAAAAAAATCCTGTTTGTATATCTCAGGATATATGCTCTCGCCTATATAAAGTGAACCTCCTGAGAGGGCATATCCCTTTAGCGCTGTTAATTGCGCGGCTGTCATAAATTCAACAGCATCAGCATCAAGCAATACATAATCTGCTGATTCATATCCCTTCCAGATATCCCAAAGCTCAGCCGGTGTTACCTGAGAAAAAGTATCTTCATTATTGAAGGCTGAATTTAAAGAGGGCAATTTCCCCCTCTCTTTTGATATATGCAGAGCAAGCCTTTTTCTGCTTATAAATTGGGAGGTTTTGATATCTTTTTTAAAGGTGAATCCATCATGGGCGGTAAATTGCAGCATCAGGCCGCTGCCTGCGGCCGGATGCGCAAGTATCCATTTTTCATATGTTGAATACGGCTCTAACCTGACGGTGATGTCGTACTCCATCAAGCCTCCGGTTATTTTAATATCCCCTTCAACTGCCTTGTCCTCAGCGTTTTCAATAACGATCTTCAGAGGCAGTCCCTTGCCTTTTATGTAGAGCCCGTCAAAAGCGGATGTCACAGTTATGCGAGAAGATGAGAGCGCCGGGACATTATTAATGCAAAAGAGGGATAAAACCAGAAGGGCTATTATAAAAAAAACAGCCCTTCTGATCTTAGAAAGAGAGATGGGATCCATTCATTATAATTTATTGTATTCGGTTTCGAGAGCAAGAAGGGCATGGGCGGTGGCAAGGTCTTTATTGCCTTCCCAGAATTCCGTGTCTTTAGTATTGACCCAGAATCCTTCCTTATCCTGAAGGCTCATTAATTTCCCGGCAAGTTCGCTGTACCAGTCATGCTTGACCCCGTCTTGTGTCGTTATGTATTTTTCACCGTATAAAGAGAGGGCTTTTGACATCGTATCGTAGTAGAAATAAAGCGCCTTCACTCCGTAATTGGTATTCTCGTTCAGGTTGTAGTTTTTCTGTACCCAGTCAAAGGATGTTTTTAATCTCGGGTCGTCTTTGGCAATATTTGCAAAGATCAGGCCCTTGATCCCGGCAAATGTCATGCTGCCGTATGATACATAATCAGGCACAAAGGTCAGTTTGGGAGAATAAATAAAGCCGCCGTCATCCTTTGCCCATGCCTGGTCATTTGATTCGCTCCTGTTCTGGCATCTGTCTATGAATTTTATCGCCTTCTCCCATACAGGGCTGTCCTTGGGAAGCCCTGATTCTTTGAGCGCCTCAAGCGCGTACTGAAGGTTGGCAAGGTCAGGCCGCTCATCTCCGCCGTAGCCTATGCCACCAAAATATTTGTCTGAAGGCTTGTATCCTTCTTCTTCATCCGACTGGCTTTTGATAAGGTAGTCCTGCGCCTTTTTAATTATATCCGCGTACTTCGGGTTCTTTGTGTTTGCAAGGGCGAGCAGGGCAAGCGCTGTGTTGTAGGATGCCGGAGGGTCTTTATAGATCGAACCGTCTTCTTTTACATGGGACAGAATAAAGAGTATGCCGTCTCTCACAAAGGGGTCGTCATCTTCATTATACTCTCTATGGCTCTTCATATAAGCCATAACAACAAGCGATGTGACACCGACATTATCGCTCCATGAACCGTTCTTCTGCTGGCTGGCGCGGAGCCAGTGCATGGCGTTGTCAACGGATTTTTTAACTCTCGGTTTCAGGTCGCTGTCAGCTCCAAAAGAGGGCGCAGCTACAGCTATAAAAAAGAATAAACAAATGATGCTTATTATCCTCTGACTAACTCCGGGTTGATACATTTTGTTCCTCATAAATCCCCTCCGTTATCAATTTTCGAGATTTATAATGATTATTTTAAAAACACTTTGTCAAGGCAAGGTCAGAATGATTTAGCGTTTTTCTTCAAATAGTTTCAGGCTCAGCAGCCGGGAGCTGTGAATGACTCGCAGGATAAGTATAGTTAGCGCATCAATCCTAAAGATAGTTCTGTAATCGCCATATATGATATGCCGATATTCTTTCGCCAATTCTTGTGATTCAGGGATAACCGGACAGCGCAAAGGAAGTTGTTCTAACGAATTGATCTGCCTTTCTATTTCAACAACCCACTTTCTTGCCGCTATTTCATTATCAGAGGCAATGTGTTGGAAGATACTCTTTATGTCGCATTCAGCAGTCTGGGTGATCTTAACCAGATACTTTTGCACTCTTTTTGAACTCCCTTAAGAAATCTTTTGCTTTTCTGGTGCGGCCCTCACTGACATCTTTTTCCGCTTCAGCTAAAAGCATTCCAAGATTTAAGGATCTCAGCTTTTTTTCAAAAACATCTACATCTAACAAAACAGCATCCGGCTTGCCGTTGACAGTAACAATAATAGGGCGGCCGGTATGGTGCATTTGTTTGAAAATCTCATTCGTTTTCTTTTTAAGGTCAGAGACAGTTTTTATGTCTTCAGAAATGCTTATAGCCATAACATAGCCCATCCTTTTTAATATTATATTTGATGCTTAATATGATACCATACAAAAGAATTAAAGGTTGTTATGTTTTATACTTGTAACATTCACATCAAAATAATATAATTGTCTCATTCAAGAAAATATGATTTTAGTATTTTGATAGGGGCAACTATGACGCGAATATTTATATTGTTACTTATATTGCTGACATATTCTACAGCGTTTGCTGCTGACACACAAACTGAGTTAAACGGATTTATGCTTCAGCAATTTAAAGATGTTGTCAAGAAATCTTTAGGCAATCCTGACCAGAGTATGGAGACAGATAATTTAACAAAAGACGTATATGTTATCGATGATAAATCATACATGGTTTTTGAATATTTAAAACAATTCCCTAATATTATTTTTTCTATTCAACTAACCGGCGTTACAGATAAGATGCTACCATTCAAGGGGTTACTGCTTGGTTATCGTAAAGATATTGTCTTAAATATGCTGGGAACACCGGATAACATTGAGCAAATAAAACAACCAAAAGTGGAGAAGTATAATTTTAAGGATACTAATTACTCAGTTGAGTTTGATGAGAAGGGTAATCTATATGGCATAAGGATACAGAGTTCTAAAGAACTCCTGACTGAAACTAATTATAGTGAGACATATTGGGGTGATTTCAAGAAGGCTGTCCTGAAAAAAGATTTTAAAACTGTATTATCACTTCTCCGACCGGACGTGGAAATATATAAAGACGGCAAGATTCTCTCGATTGACAAAAAATACTCCGAATTTGAAGAAAAACCAACCACTGAATTTTATGAAGCATTATTGGGAGAAGAAAACAGCGTTTATGCTGAACTGCAAAAAACCGAGGCAGAAGTGGAAAACAGATTTATATTAGATTTTGGTGTAGGTATTGTCCATACGTTTTATACTGGAAAGATATTAAAAGAGATAGTATTTTTCCCATTTAACGGAAAGTTTAGAGTATATGAGATAGCTTTTAGAGAAAAGTAAAAAATAATACTTATTTATCCCCCATTGTCAAGGGTAAAAAACGTTGTTAGAGAATCATAGTAAATAATTTCCAGCTTTTTAAAAATTCGCCAAGTCCTCAACTTTTCAACTCTGACATATACTATTCTTTGCCCTGCTTCCTCGATAACACCATCTCAATAACAAATAAGCAAAGAGCCATAAAACCATAGAAAAGCCAGAACTGAAAATGGGCGGAATAGCAGAAGCACAGCAATCTCAAAAAATGCTATACTTTACTCAAGATGACAGTAACAGCGATTGAAAAAAAGGCAAAGCTCATAACCGGAAGAGATGGAAAGCCGGTCGAGGTGATCCTCCCTTATAATATCTACAAAGAGCTTTTGGAGCTTGAGAGAAGTATGGAGATATTCAAATGCAAAGAGACCAAGGAAAGCATCAAAAGGGCAAAGGAAGACATAAGGCAGGGCAGGGTAAAAAACTTCAGCGATGTAAAAGATGCCGTTAAATGGCTGGACAAATAGAACTGATCCTCACTGAGGAATTCAAGAAATCCTACAAAAGACTTCCCGAAGATATTAAGAAAAGGGTCAAGAAGCAATTAAGATTTTTAAGCAGTAATCCCGCGCATCCTTCGCTTAAAATTCACAAATTAAATGGGGAATGGGAATTTTATGTTGATATCCATTACAGATGTTTCTTCTTAAGAGAAGGAAGCAAGTTTGCACTTCTGACAGTTGGAATCCACAGAATAGTTGACAGATATAAATAAAGTGAACGACCGCGCATCCCGTATATTAATATCTTACTGAATCAGAAGCATCCTGCTGAATAAAACCTATTTAGTCTTCTTAAAGAAGACCATCTCAATAACAAATAAGCAAAGCGCCATGAAACCATAGAAAAGCCAGAACTGAAAAGGGGCGGGATAGCGGAACTGGTAGGCGCTTATGGTGCTTAAGTAATAGAGCGGGTCTGTTCTTAATATGTCGAGATTGATCGAGGACGATATAGCAATGTATGGGTTTAAGATCAAAGCGGATTGAATGATGATATGCGGGTCTGTCACCCATTTTATGATCGGGTTTACAAGAATGACGCTGAATATCATGGAGAGTAAAATCAAGTAAACCGTGACTATTGAAGCAAACGCGTTAGTTGTGATGGTATTCATTAAATGAGCGATGGCAGTGAAGAAGAGAGCTATGAAGAAGAGGGTCGTCAGATATGTAAAGATAACATTTGCCGGAAGCTGCCAGTTGTAAAGATAAACGGCAGGGATGAAGGACGGCAATATTAGAAGCGCGGTAAAGATAATTGTAAAGAGCATCCTGCCCCATTTTGTACCATGACCACCGGTTCTTTCAGTTTTACTCTCTGCCGGAAGCAGCAGGCAGAATATGATGGGTATTGCGAGTAGATAAAATGAGAGTTCAATCATTGAGAGGATAACCAACCCTCTTTTTCCGACTACTGCTGCGCTCATGCCGTCTGCCGTGGCATTATTGCAGAAACGCCATAACCCCGCGAGGAAGATAAGCTGTGCTGAAATCACAGGAAGGAATATAAGTCCTTTGGCCCGGCATCGGGATGAAATCGGTTTGTAATTAATATGGTTATTCATGGGTTATCAGTGCTCTTATTATAGTTCAAGAACTTTCATTTTATCCGATTTTCTTACATAATAATATTAATTGAATCAGTTATTGACTCACGCATAACAGATGTCCAACGTCATGGCTGTCACTCCCGCTTGTCGGGAGTCATTCAGCTATATAGATTCCGGACAAGCCGGAATGACATAAAATTTTAAAAGGATGTTTTAATGAAAGAGATACAACAGAATTTTCAGGTTAGCTACTCTCTGCCGGTTATCTTCACGCGTGATGTCTTTAGCGTTGGTAACAAGGCGCTGTCTCAACTCTTAAGCAGGACCGGCCGCAAGAACAAGGTTCTTATTATTATCGATTCAAAGGTCTTTAACGCGACACCGAAACTGATGGATAAGATCGAGCAGTACGCTAACATTCACAGTGATATAATGGAATTCGTTTGCCCTCCGTTTATCATCAAAGGCGGAGAAGCTTGCAAAAAAGATATGTCTGAAGTTGATAAGATTCACGCTCTCATAGACAAACATCATCTGTGCCGGCATTCTTTCATACTCGTCATAGGAGGCGGCGCTGTGCTTGACGCAGCAGGTTACGCAGCTGCGACAGCGCACAGGGGCATACGTCTTATACGCTTGCCGACGACAACCCTTTCACAAAATGACGCCGGAGTGGGCGTCAAGAACGCGATAAACGCGTTCGGCAGGAAGAACTTTCTCGGCACCTTTGCACCGCCTTTTGCGATCATTAATGACTTTGATTTTTTAAATACCCTGCCGAAGAAAGCGCTCAGGGCCGGTATCTCGGAAGCGGTCAAGGTGGCACTTATCAAAGACAAAGAGTTCTTTGATTTTCTCTATAACGAAAGGCAGAAGCTTGCTTCATTTGAGCCTGAGGCCATGGAGAAGATGATAATCAGATGCGCTGAACTTCATATCGAACACATCGGCACAAGCGGTGATCCTTTTGAATACGGCTCGTCGCGGCCGCTTGATTTCGGCCACTGGTCAGCGCATAAGATAGAGGAGCTTACAGGCGGCAAGGTTCAGCATGGCGAAGCCGTTGCCGCGGGTATCGCGCTTGATTCGCTTTACTCATTTCATACGGGCCTTATAAATGAGATAGAACTGAGAAAGATATTCTCCACTCTGAAAGATATCGGCTTTGAGCTTTATCACTGGTCTCTGAACTGGATGGACATAAATAAAGCACTGCAGGAATTTCAGGAGCACCTCGGAGGCAGGCTCACCATCCCTTTGCTTAGCGGCATCGGCAACAGAAAAGACGTGAATGAGATAGATACCGTTTTGCTGAAAAAATGTGTTAATATCCTCTCTGAGACAGCAGAAGGAAAGGAGAGAAAACATGGTTCAGGAAAACGGCCCGATGCAGGCAAAAGAGGCTCTCGAAAAATACTTCCTTGACAACCGCGCAAGGATGCTTGAGATAGCGTCATTTCTCGACCGAATCGACAGGTACAGCGGCTCCTCCGAAGCGAAAGAAGATTTCCGCTACAAGTCTCTGGTGGATGCCTTAAAGATCATTGTTGAGACTGAAAATGACAGGACAAAATATGTCCAGCTTCGCTTAAGTGATCTCTCTGACAAGCCTGTAGAAAATATCATTGACCCAAAAGCATACGGCGCGTGGAAGGAGTCAATCAGTGAAGGTGATTGACCCGCATATCCATATGGTCTCAAGGACCACTGACGATTACATGGCTCTCGCTCTGGGCGGGATACATACGATAACCGAGCCATCATTCTGGGCGGGCTTTGATAAGAGATCGGCAGACGGCTTCCATGATTACTTTCATCACATATCGGTTGTTGAACACGCGCGCGCCGCGAGGTTCGGCATAAAACACTATTGCTGGATAGGCCTCAACTCTAAAGAGTCTGAAAACCTTCAATTAGCTGAAGATGTATTGGCTATCATTCCTGAATATCTCGACAGGCCTACGGCTCTTGGAATCGGAGAGATCGGGCTTAACAAGAACAGCCGTAATGAGGTGAAGATCCTGGAAAGGCAGCTCTCCATCGCTGCTGAGAGAGGCGAGATGATACTTATCCATACTCCGCACCTTGAAGACAAGCTTAAAGGCACGCGGTTTATCATGGATATGATCCTTAATGAACCGCGGATACAGCCGTCACGTGTGCTTATCGACCATGCTGAGGAGCATACTATAGGTGAGATAAAAGAGAAAGGGTTCTGGTTCGGGCTTACTTTATATCCAAGTTCCAAAGGCAGCCCGGAGAGGGCGGTTGACGCGGTTGAGATATTCGGCTCTGACAGGATATGCATTAACTCATCCGCAGACTGGAGCGTGAGCGACCCTCTTGCCACTCTGAAATGCGCCAACGAGATGAGGAGGCGCGGCCATTCCGAATCTTTGATAAATAAGATTTTCTATGAAAACCCCAAGGCGTTTTTAAGCCAGTCCCCGAAATTTGAAGCGGCGTGATCACCTATTGCACTAACATACATCCCGGCGAAAGCTGGGATGAAGTTTTTCTAAACCTGAGCGCCCATCTTCCCATAGTAAAGAACGCTGTTTCACCATCTGATATTTTTCCTGTAGGCCTGCGACTTTCAAACCGCACTTCATTGGAGATGGATAAAAACATATCAGCGCGTTTTCACGAATGGTGTCTGGAGAACGGATTATTTGTTCCAACGATAAATGGTTTTCCATTCGGCTCATTTCATTCCTCCTTTATAAAAGAGGGAGTTTATATGCCTGACTGGAGATCCGGTGCGCGGGTTGAATATACCAAACGGCTTGCGGATCTGCTGGATGTGTGGCTGCCTTCAGGCATGACAGGCTCAATCTCAACGGTTCCTGTTGGATTTAGAAGCCATATCGCAAAAAACGATCACGGGTTCATCAGACAAAATTTAATGAATGTGCTGGAGCATCTTGACAGGCTGAAACAGAAGAGCGGGAAGGAGATAATACTCTCACTTGAGCCTGAGCCGGGATGTGTGATTGAGACGACAACTGATGTCATCAGTTTTTTCGATGAGATGAAATTCCCGGATGATATTAAAGACGGCATCGGCATATGTTTTGACTGCTGTCATCATGCCGTTGAATTTGAAGACCCTGATGAATCATTATCAATGCTTTCCAATGCCGGAATTAAAATTGGAAAGGTTCAGGCCTCTTCAGCTTTAAGTTTAATAAAGAATAAATCTGAGATACTTGAGAGTTTTTCCGAACCCTGTTATCTTCATCAGGTCGTTGTCCGGCAGAGTGACGGCGTTCTTTTGCGGTATAATGATATTCCTGATGCGCTGCGTGATTTCAGGGGAGATGAAGAAAGCGAATGGCGCGTTCATTTTCATCTTCCTGTATTTCTGGATAAGATGGATTCATACGCTACAACAAGGTGGTTTACAGAGCAGGCGCTTTCATCTCTAGATAAAAATATTCTGCTTGAGGTTGAGACATATACATGGGATGTCCTCCCTGCCGAGCTTCAGAAGGGGACGGTCACTGATTCTGTAATTCGTGAAATTCAATGGGTGCAGTCAGAGGTAAATGAAAAGAACGGTCGTTCTTAATGTAGTCGGGCTTACACGTTCGCTGTTGGGAGCGCATACTCCCAATCTGAACGCTCTCCTTTTGAGCAGCGCGAATATTAAGACTATCACGCCAGCCGTGACATGTTCCGTTCAATCTACTTTTCTCACAGGCAAACTGCCTTCAGGGCACGGCATCGTCGGCAACGGGTGGTATTCAAGAGAGCTTTCCGAGGTTCTCTTCTGGAAACAGTCAAACAAACTTGTTCAGTCTGAAAAGATCTGGCATGCGGGCAAGAGGCGCGATCCCGCGTTTACATGCGCTAATAATTTCTGGTGGTTTAACATGGCAACTGACGCGGACTGGGCTGTAACGCCGAGGCCGATATACTGCGCTGACGGAAGGAAGCTCCCTGACTGTTATTCCATCCCGCCTGAGCTTCGCTCTAAATTTAATAAAGAGTTCGGCCAATTCCCGCTCTTTCAGTTCTGGGGGCCTGCTGCCTCCATCGCTTCGAGCGAGTGGATAGGCAAGGCATCAATGGCTGTGGAAGAAATGTACAAACCTGTTCTTAATCTCGTATATCTCCCGCACCTCGACTACATACTTCAGAAGGTTGGGCCGCAAGGGGATATTGCAAAAGAGCTTTCTGAAATTGATGAACTCTGCGGCAGGTTAATTAATTTTTATCGTGAAAGAGGATGCAGAATTATCCTGCTTTCCGAATACGGTATCACTTCTGTGAAAGGCGCCATCCACCCGAACAGGATACTCAGAGATAATGGTTTTCTTTCACTCAAGGTTGACCTTGAGCGTGAGTATCTTGACCCCGGAGAGAGCAGGGCGTTTGCTGTTTCAGACCATCAGATTACCCACATATACATTAAAGACAAGAGAGATATTCAGTCTGTTAAGAAACTATTTGAAAACGTATCAGGCATTGAGTATGTGCTTGATGAAGACGGAAAGAATGCATTCGGACTTGATCATGAAAGATCAGGCGAGCTGGTACTAATTTCAAAGAGCGACACATGGTTCACCTATTACTTCTGGAATGACGATTCCAAAGCGCCTGATTACGCGCGGACCGTCAACATCCATTCAAAGCCGGGATATGACCCATGTGAACTTTTTATTGATCCTGCTATAAGCCTGCCGAAATTAAAGATAGGATGGACATTGCTCAAAAAGAATCTCGGCTTTCGATATCTCATGGATGTCATACCGCTTGACGCAAACCTGGTCAGGGGTTCTCACGGTGCGCTCACGGCTAACGATGATGAAGGGCCTATCTTCATGACAACAGAACCGGGGCTGCTCAACTCGCAATCTATAAAAGCAGAGGAAGTCTTTGATCTGCTGTTAGACCATGTTTTCCGCGATTAAAGCTTATCTTGAACTTTGCCGCGTCAGTAATCTTCCAACGGTATGGACGAATGTCCTTGCAGCCATAGTATTGACAGGCGCGGGCTTTTCATTGAGTGATCTTATTATCATCGCTCTTTCCATGTCGCTCTTTTACTCCGGCGGCATGTGCTTCAATGACATAGCGGATGCGGAGACAGACAGGACAGGCAAACCGTTCCGTCCCATCCCGTCCGGCAGGATTGTAATAGGGAATGCTTATATATTTACGATTGCCTTGTTTGCGGTTGCTATATGCATTCTTTTGCTTGTTCCTTTCATAACATCGATCTATCCCGCGCTTTTACTTTTGTCACTCATAATCATATACGACAAATTCCACAAGGCGCATCCTCTAAGCGTCATCCTGATGGCAGCATGCAGGCTTATGATATTTGTTATCGCCGCGATAGCCGTAACAGGGACAGTTGGGAAACTTGTATTAATCGGCGGTCTGATTCAGTTTGTGTATGTTTTAGCTATAAGCCTGACAGCAAGATATGAGAACAATAGAACAACGGTGAAAGACTTTTCAGTGATTCCGGTAATGATCGCCTGCATCTCTCTCATAGACGGTGTGGTTATGGCTTTATTTGTATCGCCTGTATGGCTGACAGCGGGCATCGCCGGTGCAATTCTCACTCATTTCAGTCAGAGGTATGTCAGAGGGGATTGATATATAACAGGCCTTGTTCTTTCAACAGATTTTTTGAAGATAGGGTTTTTGAATGGTTTATCAACAACAAAATCTATTTCCCGATTGAATATTCCTTCCAATTGTTCCTTATGCTCAAAATACTTGCTGGAAAAATCTATACTCTCATCTAAATCAAAAACTACTCGGTGAAAAATCATGAGTATGAGCAGAACCAAAAAGGCCAAGCCTTTTCACAGGGAGCTTCCGGCAAATATGTTCAATCTTCGGTTTGAGTTTTGCTAAATCAATCATGGAAATATTATCTCTTGTCGCTTCAATTTATTCAATCATTTTAATTGACATATTTTAAGTTTCTCTTGTTCACCAGCTTTTGGGCGGGATGTGAACCAACTTCGAGACCAGAACCAACTTTGGGATGTTGATAGTTCAAATTAACTGGCTGAATCTCCAAAAGTTGGTGCAGCTATGGGTTAGGCTGTTTTTGTTTTGATATAAGCTGCTCGATGATTGCAAGCCTCTTTATACAAGCTATTATTACTTCCCTTGATAACACACACATGTCGTAAAGCCTTTTCTCAACTAATTCGGTAAACTGTATATCATGATCGCAATAATTTCCGTGAGCAATATCATTCCGAATACCATAAAGGCTTTGATGCGTTATATCATCAGGCACAAAGAATTTATCAATAATGTCTTGTTTACCTACCAATAATGGCAATACTGCACGCATTTTGTCTTTGATACTTGGCTGTATCAGCGCGTTTCAAGAAGACATTTTACCAGTCATAAATATTGAGTGGATTAATTCAGGAGTGCACAGATCAGAGGTAAGCGCTCTACTGGCTGCTTCAAGTTTGATTAGCGCATTCAGCAGCTAGTTCAAGGCAATTAGATTGAGTTATGGTCTGTTTTGTAAGTATATTTAGGATGTTCGCTCTGCGGTCAGCTTTAGTAGGTCGTTTGACGATTTTCGGAGGGAATTTATAATAAAAATAATGTGCAAGCAGCTCTACTGATTCCCAATAATTCAGATATCTACTAAGGCCAACGCCAAGAAAATTTCCCGTTGAATGCCACGCTATTGATCTTCGTAGCAAAGCCGCCGTTTCATGGTGATGAGCAAGCCGAATTATTTCGAATAGTGGGAATAAGTCTTTCTCAATAAAATCATCCTTTACTCTAACAGAAGTGCGCTCTTCTTGTTGCCGAGACAGAGGCAAGCACATCCACCTTGTGTTAGTTGATGGTTCGCTCTGATCCGGATTATGATGATTTTTTACTTCAACATACCTTGCTGGGAACCAAGTAACAGATGATCTAGTGAGTAAGGATGCTAAATTGCAGCAGAGTGAAATATCGCGAAAGCCTTGTTCAAGAGTATCTTTGGTAGATTGCACATTTTGTCGATCTACTTGAATAGATATACCACCCCAAATATCGTATTGATTTAATTCCCGCTGAGAATAGGTTTTGAGGGGGTTAGCGAAGAACGGTTTTCCTTTAGAGTCATAATAATCTGATTGCAGCCAGATATATTTGGTCGGTGACATTACTTTTGTATCATTTTTATCTGTCTCCCAAGCCAATGAACCTCGAATAACAAAGGACATGAAACCACTTTTCTCAACTTCATCTATGTGATGCCAGTATGTGTTGATTACTTCATGGCGAGTGATGTTTGAAGTTCCCCCGAAACAGCGTACACACCGAAAGGTTAGGTAAAATATAAACCTTAGAACCTTAGGAGGTGTGAGATGGGAGAGAGAAAAGGGAACAGGAAATACGACAAGCAGTTCAAGGAAGAAGCAGTAAGACTTG
>JACQZE010000031.1 GCA_016207885.1 Nitrospirota bacterium
AACAACTCTCCGATATTTCGCTGGACACACCAAGTGATACATCAATACAGAAACATTGTGGCTTTTATGTATGTACTGACTCATTCCTCATCATATCAGATCGCAGCAGAGCTGCGGGGAATTAGACCCTAAGAGATTAAATATGAAAAAAGAAGAAATAGAAAATATATTAGGAACTAAAATTGAAATTAAAAATAATAAAACAAACATAGGTTGGGAGACTCGGAAGGGCGACGAAATTATTGATTATCGAGGATTAGATTTAACTTTCAAGAATGATAACTTAATCTCAATTTCTTGGTATGGAGTTGATCCATAAAAATAAACTCCAACCCTTCTTACTCCTAATATCCCCTCAGCCCCGGCAGATCAGTTGATTTAGAAGTAAACCGTTACGCCAGTTTACCCCTGCTGACCATCATAACCTTTCCGCCGACTGATATATCGATAGACCCATCCTTCTCTTCCGCATTAACAAGGATCAGAGACCGCCTCCCTATCTCATAGCCCTGTTCAACCCGCACAGCTATCTGCTTCTTTTTAAAATAACCGTTCTTCACAAGATATCCGCCAAGACAGCCGTTCGCGCTTCCTGTTGCCGGGTCTTCAGGTATGCCGTAGTAGTCTGCGAACATCCTTGCATTGAGGTCATTGCCATCTTCATAAGTCTCTGGTGAAAAGACAAAGAGAGCCTTGGCTTCGGTCTTATTGATAAGTTCAAAGTATTTATCTCTGTTAATTCTGCACTTCTTTATAGCCTTCATCCCCTTCAGCGGAACAATAATAAACGGTAGGCCGATTGATACTTCCTGAACAGGATATCTGCTGTCAATCTCATCTGCGTCAAGCCCAAGAACTTCAGCGATAACTTCAGCGCCTATAACCTTGCCAAAGACAGGCTGTATCTGCCTCATCCATAATGTCTCAGGAGAATTATCTTTGTAACTGATAGTGACCGCTATCTGGCCTATCTTGAGGTTGAGTATTAATGATCCGGCAGGTTCCTTGATGATCTCCTGCTGTATTACATATGCCGTGCCTAATACAGGATGGCCTGCAAAAGGAACCTCCTGCGCCGGAGTGAAGATGCGCACATCGAATGCGCCATCGCGTTTGTCATCTGAGAGTATGAATGCCGTCTCAGAGAAGTTGATCTCCTTTGCTATCTTCTGCATGACAGCATCAGATATCGAAACTGCGTGCCTGACAACAGCAAGCTGGTTCCCGCAGTATTTCTCCGGTGCAAAGACATCTAAAATGTAAAAAGGGTTCTTCAATTTAGTGTCTTCGCTTAAGAGTTTGATTTCTGTCTCCCCCTTTGAAAAAGGGGGATGAAGGGGGATTTTTTAATTCTAATCTCTTCCATATTTCTTCCAGAACAGCTTCAAGATTCTTTAATACATCTATATCTGAAAACCTGACAACGGTTATCCCTGCTCCTGCCATGTAAGAATCTCTCATGTTATCATTCTCTCTGCCTTCATGACTGTAATGTTGGCCGCCATCAACTTCTATGATTAGCTTTAATTCATGACAGTAGAAATCAGCAATATAATTGCCAATAATCTTCTGCCGGTAAAATTGAAATCATTTTAATTGCTTTCTTCTGATTTTTGACCATAGCAATTTCTCTGCATCAGTCATATTACTTCTCAGGCTTCTTGCAAATGGTTGTAATCTTTTATTATAAGAAAGCACAGTTACCTGACAAGTCTTCAAATCCCCCCTACCCCCCTTTTCTAAAGTGGGGGATAACAATAATGATATCCTGATTCATAGATGTTACCCATACTATCCAACAATGAGCCTCAATTTATCTAAAGCTCGTTCACAAAGAAGTTATCTCTCTTCTCGCGGCCTATAGTCGTCTCATTGCCGTGGCCTGCATATACCTTTGTATCATCAGGAAGCTCAAGCAGCCGCCTGAATGAATCTTTCAATCTCTCATGGCTGCCCCCGGGGAAGTCCGTCCTTCCCACTGAACCCTGAAAGATGGTGTCACCTGCCATCAAAACGCCCTCGCCATAAAGGCATATGCCGCCGGGGCTGTGTCCCGGAACATGAATGACCTTGAAGTTAAGCCCGCCCGGCTTCACTTCATCCCCTTCCGAGAGGAAACCATCCGGATCAGGAAGGTCTGCCACATCAAAGCCCCAGAACAAGGCATGCTCTTTTGCCATATTATATGTCTCAAGATCCTCTTTATGTATCAGTATCGTTGCGCCTGTCGCTGCCTTTATCTCACCCGCGGCGCCAACGTGGTCAAAATGGGCGTGCGTGCATATTATCGCGGTGATAGTCAGCCCCTCAGCCTTTATGGCATCATTGATCCTGTCGCCCTCATCACCGGGGTCTATAACTATCGCCTGTTTTGTCTTTTCATCTACGACGATATAACAGTTTTCCTGAAGCGGCCCTACAACAAATTTCTTTATTAACATGACTCCTCCTGATTTGAAAAAGTGATTATACCCTGCCCTTCCGTTCTTTGTATATCTTTATTAAATGCTTCAGCTCCTCGCTTCCAAGTAAATGCATAAGTAAAACATATACAGCAAGAAAGACCGCTATCGCGACGGTTAATAGTCCGGCCTTCTCCAAGGTTATCCCGCTCTGCATCCATATATCATTCCTTATAATGAACCAGCTTAAAAGCCCTGTCACAGCGGAGGCTATGGATACTTTAAAAAAAGAGATGCCTATATTCCTGCCGTCAAGCCTTCCGAGTTTTTTCTTCAGCATGAAAAACAGAATGCCGAAATTCACTGTTGCGGCTATGGAATTGGCAAGGGCAAGCCCGCTGTGCTGCATCGGCTTCATTAATATGAGGCTCATGGTAATATTTGTCAGCATGGCAATTGCGGCGACCTTCACCGGCGTCTTCGTATTCTGCATGGAATAAAAGCCTGCGGTAACTATCCTCATGCCGACGATGGCCCATATCCCCAATGCATAAAAAAGCAGCGCCTGCGCGGTCCCTGCCGTGGCGGCATAGTCGAACTTCCCTCTCTGGAAAAGTATATTGACTATCGGTTCTCTCAGGAATATCAGTCCTGCCATTGAAGGTATCGTTATAAAAAAGAGCAGCCGCAAGGCAAACGAGAAGTCGCTCCTCAGCTCATCAAAATCCCCTTTTGCAGCATGCGCTGAAAGGGCCGGGAGGATCGCCATTCCCATTGCAACGCCGAACATGCCGATGGGAAACTGAATCAGCCTCATGGAGTAGAAAAGATATGTGATGCTCCCTGAAGGCAGAAATGAAGCGAGGATATTGCTCACTACGATATTTATCTGATTTACCGATAAGGCAAGCGTGGCAGGTATCAGCAGGAGCGCCATTTTTTTAATGCCGGGGTGGCTGAAATTCATATTAAAGCCGAGCCTGTATTTGTTCCTGAAAAATGCCGGAAGCTGGAAGGCGAACTGTACAAATCCGCCGACCATCATGCCTATCGCGGCAACTATGATAGGCTGCTGCGACCTTGATTCAAAGATCAAAATACTTATTATCAGGGTAATGTTGAGCATTGCGGGCGCGAGGGCCGGGATAAAAAAGACCTTCTTGATATTCAGCGCGCCCATGACCAGAGCGGCAAGGCTTATGAATAAAAGGAACGGCATCATTATCCTTGTCAAAAGCACGGTGAGCGAGAACTTTTCCGGAGAGCTTAAAAATCCCGGCGCAAGCGCGGTAACTATTTCCGGAGAAAAGATAATGCCCAGGATGCAGACCGTTCCGGCAGCAATGACAACGAAGGTGAAGGCTATCTTCACAAGCCGGTTCACCTCTTCCTCTCCCTGTTTCTGCCTGTATTCGGTCAAGACCGGGATAAGCGCGGCCGACATGGAACCTTCGGCAAAAAGCTCCCTTAACAGGTTCGGTATCCTGAAGGCGGCAAAAAAGGTATCGGAAAGCCCTGTCGCTCCGAAATACCGCGCAAATATCATATCCCTTGCAAAACCGAGTATCCGGCTGATAAGGGTTGCCGCAGACATCAGTCCCGCAGCCTTTGTTATTTTTCTTTTTTCATCCATATAGCTTGACTTTATTATCTTCCATGATGTAATTTAATTACTCAATTAAGACCAAGACTAACAGATAGTTGGAGGTAGAGCATTGGCTACTAAGCCCGCAGTCAAAAAGAATCTGTCAACACTCAAAAGAGTGAGGCAGGCAATAGCAAAAACAGACAAGAACCGCTCCGTAAAGAGCTTGATAAAGACCCTTACCAAGAAGATCGAGGCAGAGGTCAAGAGCAAGAACATTGAAAACGCAAAGGCTGCTTTGACAACAGCGGTCTCAGCGATCGACAAGGCTGCGAAGAATGGAATAATCCACAAAAGCACCGCTTCCAGGAAGATATCCCGTATTACAAAGCTTGTCAACTCACTCTCCTCTTCTGAAGCAGCCTGATAATCAATATCTCTAATACAAGCTCAGGCCTTCCGCTGCTCTTTATAGCCGCGTCAGCCTCATGCAGGGCCTGAAATATACCCTGAAAAGCATCTTCGTTGTATGACCTGAGATGTTTAGAAAGCATGTTGTAAGTTGACATCCTCATCTTCTGGGGCTTCTTCCCCTTATTAAGCCAGAGGTCGTAGAACTCCCGGTAGTGCCAGTTGAGCGTCCCCAGTACAGAGGTTGCAAGCATCTTTTCCGCAAGGATGGATTCAAGTATCATGAACGCCCTTGTCCTGTGCTCCGCGACCAGCGCGTCAATAAGATTAAAAGTGGTGTACTCCCTGACAGCGCTTATTGATGAGGTTATATCATTTTCATCTATCCTCTTTTTGCCCGACATTGAGAGCTTATCAACCTCAGAGGCAAGCAGCCCGGCGTCAAACCCGACGTAATCGATAAGGCAGCCTATTGCTTCGCCTGTCATCTGAATGCCCTTGTCAGCTGCAAGCCGCTTGATCCATGCCGGGATATCCCTCTCCTCTATCCCGAGTTTAAACAACTTCCATGGTATATCAGACAGCTTCTTGGCCGGCGCCTTTTGCGAGAGGACAAGCATACAGGTGTTTTCAGACGGCTTCATGAAATACGGGAGCAGGGAATCAACAGATGCCTTTGAGTATTGATGGAACCCCTTAAGCACAACTAATCGCCTGGTTGCCATGAAAGGCAAGGTAGATGCGGCGTCAATTATCTGGCCGGGGTCGGAAGAAGGGTAAAAGAGGTCATAATTGAAATCAGCCTGAGATGAAGATACAACCCTTTCAACAGCTTTCTTTAAAACATCATCGAGAAAATAGTCTTCTTCACTCCAGAAGTAATAGAGATTTTGCGGAAGGCCTTTCTCAATTTCCTTATCGAGAGCGCTATTCAACATACCGGATTATTATCCTGCTGACTATCTCCCTGGCGATCTCGGTAAAGGCCTTGTCTATAGCCCTCTCCTTCTGAACAACATACTCGCTCACTGTTCCCGTAGTCTCAAATGTGATCCTTATAGGCGACTCCACCGAGACAAATTCAGTGATACTGCCGCCGTCAGTCAGCCTCATATCTACCTTCAGGAGCAGCTCCTGTTCCTTTATGCGTTCGTCAACAGCCGCGATGGTGCTCAACATAAAAGTTGCTATCGTTGTGTCAAGGGAAACATCGCCGCCGGCAGACATGACCTTTACCCCATGTGCCAAAAACTCCTTTGAGAGCGCGTAATGAAGCCTGTCCTCAAGTCTCGGCTCATACGTGTTGTTCTGAACCTGCCTGATGGTAATGGAGTTAAAAGGCAGATTTTTTGACCCTATGATGCTGTAGCCGCAGGAACTGACAAAGAAGAACGGAAAAACAAGAAGCAGGAAATATATACCATTCCATCCCCGCCTGCTGATAACTGGCCCTGATACGCAATTTATATTTTTCATTTATATAACGATGTTAACCAGCTTGCCCTTAATAACTATCACCTTCCCGGGCGTCATTCCTTTCAGGTAATCCTGTATCTTCGGACTGTTAAAGGCCAGTTCCCTGACAGCCTCATCATCAAGCCCGGCCCGGATCATACACTTGCTTCTAACCTTGCCGTTTATCTGGACAACCAGTTCAATGACATCTTCCTTTACTAACTCCTCGTCCCAGACAGGCCACTCTTTACTATGGATGCCTTTATCTTCGCCGATCTCTTTCCAGAGTTCTTCGGATATATGCGGCGCAAAAGGCGATAGAAGAAGAATTACATGCTTAATACAGAACCTGGATACACCGGTGTCATGAACGCTCTCAGGGCTGAAGGCAGTGGCTTCATTGACCAGTTCCATCAAGGCTGCGATAGCGGTATTAAAATGATAATCACGTTCTACACTGTCCGTCACCTTCTTGATGGTCTGATGTGTCTTGCGAAGCAGCCCTTTGGCGCTGTCTGACAAACCGGAAAGGCCGGAAAGTTCTTCCGCGCCGCGGCCGGAGCGTTCATTATGATATCTGTAAACAAGCCCCCATACCCTGTTAAGAAAACGGGAAGCGCCCTCAACACCCTTGTCAGACCACTCAAGGTCTTTTTCAGGCGGCGCGGCAAAGAGGCAGAATATCCTCATTGTATCGGTGCCGAACTTTTTAATAAGATAGTCCGGATCCACTACATTTCCCTTGGATTTGGACATCTTGGCGCCGTCTTTTATGACCATGCCCTGCGTAAGCAGTTTCCTGAAAGGCTCGCCCTCCTTTATCAGTCCCAGATCCCTCACCACCTTGGTGAAGAACCTTGAATACAGCAGATGCAGGACGGCATGTTCTACGCCGCCGACATACTGGTCAACCGGCATCCAGTATTCAGCAGCCGCAGGATCAAGCGCTTTATCAGAGGACTTCGGGGATGTGTATCTCAGAAAATACCATGATGAATCAACAAAAGTATCCATGGTATCGGTCTCTCTCCTTGCGCGGCCTCCGCACTTCGGGCATTTGGTAATGACAAAATCCATAAGTTCGGCTAAAGGGGATCCGCCCTTTGCCGTTATAGTGACATCCTGCGGAAGGAGAACCGGCAGCTCATCCTCAGGAACTGTGACTATGCCGCAGGATTTGCAATAGATGACAGGTATCGGGGTTCCCCAATACCTTTGACGGGATATCCCCCAGTCACGCAGCCTGTAATTGACAACCTTCTTCCCGACACCCTTGGTTTCAAGATAGAGTGCTATCTTCTCTTTTGCCTCTCTGCTGTGAAGCCCTGTGAACTGTGCCGATTCAACCAGTATTCCCTCATCTTCAAAGGCCTCTGTCATATCCATGTGCTGCACCTTGTCAAGTGATAAGACAACGGTCTTTAAAGGGATATGATATTTTTTTGCAAAATCAAAATCTCTCTGGTCATGTGAAGGAACAGCCATAACAGCGCCGGTTCCATATCCCATAAGAACAAAATTAGAGACCCATATCGGCATCTTCTTGTTTGTCAGCGGATGAAGCGCGTAGTAGCGGGTAAAGACCCCTTCCTTTTCTTCAGGGTCATCTGAAAGCGACTCAATATCAGACAGCACCTTTTTATCCTTGATCTCCTCTGAGATAAATGAATGCCCCTTTGCGATGCTTAAGAATGTGGCCCCGTATAGAGTATCAGCCCTTGTGGTAAATACCCTTATCGTCTTGTTAGTGCCTATCACCTTGAAGTTAACATCCGCACCCTCGCTCCGCCCGATCCAGTTATGCTGCATCGCGAGTACTTTTTCAGGCCAGTCTTTAAGGCTATCAAGGTCACTGAGAAGTTCATCAGCATAAGATGTGATCTTGAAGAACCACTGTTCCAGGTCTTTCTTGTTCACAGTACTGTCACAACGCCAGCACTGTTCATCTATGACCTGCTCGTTCGCAAGGACCGTCTCGCAGGAAGGGCACCAGTTAACAGGCGAGAGCTTTTTATATGCCAGCCCCTTCTCCAGCATCCTGATAAAGAACCACTGGTTCCACCGGTAATATCCGGGGTCGCAGGTGGCGAACTCCCTTGACCAGTCAAAACTGAGGCCGAGCCTTTTTAACTGCATCCTCATGTAATCTATGTTTTCATACGTCCATTTCGAAGGATGTGTCTTATTCTTAATGGCTGCATTCTCGGCAGGCATACCGAATGCGTCCCATCCCATAGGATGCAGGACATTAAACCCCCTCAGCCTCTTATACCTGGAGATAACATCGCCTATCACATAGTTCCTGACATGGCCCATGTGTATCTTGCCCGAAGGATAAGGGAACATCTCAAGGCAGTAGAATTTCGGGGCATCGGAACGCTCCGTGACCCTGAAAAGGCCTTCATCCTCCCAGTATTTCTGCCACCTCTCCTCAATCTCCTGCGGTGTATATCTCTCTTCCAAAAAAACTCCTCTGTTTGTGTATTTTGCCGGATGTTATGTGAAAATTATTTTAGCATAATCATTAAATTTCAACAGGTATCATATCATATATATACCATAGAATTAAGTTGGATTTTAGGTAATCATAGTGCTATACTAACATTTATTTTTAGACAAGGAGCATTGCGTGATAAATAAAACCGGCCTACAAAACCCCCCTGCAAAAAACATTAACAGCCTGATCTGTCTGACAGTCTTTCTGGCCATCTCAGCCTTTATCCTTGCGGCAATCCTTCCGGGCACAACCGAGGCCGCGCCCCTGATCAAATCTATTGATATCACCGGTAACCGGAAGATAGAAGAAGCGGCCATTCGTTCAAAGATGAAAAGCCTTGCCGGGGAACCTTTCTCGGAAAGCACGGTTCATGATGATATAAAGAGCATCTACAGCATCGGATACTTTGACGATATCAGTGTAGATATCGAGCAGTTTGAAGGCGGGGTCAAACTTATCTTCACACTGAAAGAGAAGCCTGCGATAGCCAGCATAGATTTCCAGGGGAACAAGGAGTTTGATGCGGAAAAACTCAGGGAGAAGGCAACCATTGCTTCCGGTGCGATCGCCAACCCTCCGCTGATCGCTGACAATGTTGAGAAGATAGTGTCATTTTACCAGTCAGAGGGATACTGGCACGCAAGGGTAATTCCGGTCATAAGGGAGATCTCCGAAGACGCGGTCGCTCTGACCTTTCAGGTTGAAGAAGGGAAAAAGGTCGTGATCAAAGATATTAATATTGAAGGAAACTCCGCGCTTTCCGACAGGGAAATAGAAAAAGTGATGGCCACAAAAGAATGGTGGCTTTTTTCGTTCATTACAAGCTCAGGCAAATACAGCAAGGACCTGCTAAGCGTTGATATCGAAAGGATCAGGGAACTTTATAACAGCAAAGGTTACATCTACGTTGTCATATCCGAGCCTGAGATAACATTGAACCCGGAAAAAACAAAGCTCTTCATCAAGATCAATATATCTGAAGGCGATCAGTACAGGGTCGGAGACGTAAAGTTCGCAGGAAATGCCGTCTTTGAAAGCAGCCGGCTCTCTGCCGGGCTGAAGACCGTTTCCGGAGAGATATTTGACAGAAGCGCTCTCAGAACGGATATAGACAATATTGTTGAGCTTTATATGGAAAAAGGCTACGCCAGGGCTGATATCAATCCGCTGATAGATGTTGACAACGGAAAAAAGGCCGCGAATATCACCATGTCTATAACAGAAGGCGCTGTCTTCTCCATCGGCAGGATCGAGATATCAGGCAATAAAAAGACACGCGATAAAGTCATAAGAAGAGAGATGAGGCTTGATGAAGGCCAGACATTCAACAGCAGGCTCCTTAAAAGAAGCTATCAGAGAATTACAAACCTCGATTTTTTTGAAAGCGTTAATATCACCCCGCTTCCAAGGGTTGATGAATCGCTTATCGACCTGCATGTAAAGGTAGAAGAAAAACTGACCGGCATGCTGAGCGTCGGAGGCGGATACAGCTCGGTAGATAAATTCATGGTCATGGGCGAGGTCACCCAGGCAAACCTTTTCGGCAAAGGCCTTTATCTGAAGCTCAAGGCAGAATTAAGCGCCACAAGGACCAATTACAATATCTCGCTTAGAGACCCGTGGTTTATGGATAAACCCGTATCGGCATCTATGTCGCTGTATAACGAGTCATATGAGTATCCGGACTACGACAAAAAAACGACCGGCGGTTCAGTAGGATTGGGCAAAGAACTGTCAGAATATGTCGCCGGAAACATCATCTATAATTTTGAGAGTGTTGAGATCACGGATGTGGCTGAGGGAGCATCCTCACTCATCTCAGACCAGAAAGGCAAAAGCATCACGAGCAGCATAAGCCCTTCCATATGGAAGGACACACGGGATAATTATATAGACACCACAACAGGCGCAAGGACGGCGCTTTATACAACTGTTGCCGGCCTGGGAGGAGACAACTACTTTGTAAAGGGGATCATTGATTCCGGCCGCTATTTCCCTCTCTTCTGGGATACCGTCTTCAGTCTCAGGGGCCGGGCCGGGTATGCCTCAGGATTCAATGAAAAGGAACTTCCGATATATGAAAGATTCTATGTCGGCGGAATAAATACGGTAAGGGGCCTTTCATTCGGTGAAGCAGGCCCGAGAAACCCCAACGGGGAAAGGATCGGCGGCAACAAGGAAGTTATCTTTAATGCCGAGTTCATCTTCCCGCTTGCGAAAGAAGCCAAGTTGAAAGGCGTTGCATTCTTTGATGCAGGCAGGGCCTTTGAGAATAATGAAAAGATCTATATCAACGAACTCAGGCCGACTACAGGCGTAGGCGTCAGGTGGACATCTCCTTTCGGCCCTATCAGGCTTGAATGGGGATATAATCTTGACAAGCAGATCGATGAGAGTTCAAGCAAGATAGAATTTACAATGGGCGGGGTCTTCTAACCTCACAAGCAAAACTTCAAAATATATTTACACTACTTTAAGGGGGATGCATGAAAAGGATCATCTTGTTGTTTGCTGCATTATCATTATTCAGCTTCAGCGCGCACGCCGGAGAAATAAAGATCGGATATGTCGATTTTGCAAAAGCCGTAAGTGAATCAGACCAGGGAAAAGAGGCAACAAGCACTCTTGAGAAAATGTTCAACGAAAAGAAAGAGGTTATAGACGCCAAAGGAAATGAGAACAAAAAACTTGAAGAAGAAATGGCCAAACAGGCATCTGTCATGACACCTGAAACCCTCAAGAAAAAGCAGAGTGAGCGCGAAAAGATGGTCAAAGAAATACAGAGAATGGCAAAGGACTCTGAAGAAGACCTCCAGAAAAAAAGAGAAGAATATCTTCAGCACATAGCGACAGAACTCAGAGTTATTATTGAGAAGTTAGGGGAAAAAGAAGGCTACACCGCTATTTTCGAAGTATTTGAAGGCGGCATACTTTACATGCCTAAAGGATTTGACCTGACCGATAAGGTCATCAAGAGCTTCAACGAAACAGCCGCTGCCGCAAAACCATGAAACTGAAGGAAGCGGCTGGCCTGATCGGCGCTGAAATATCCGGAGACCCCGGGGTTGAGATAACCGGGGCGTCCGGCATCCGCGATGCTGCTCCGGGCGACATTACTTTTGTTTCAGCAAAAAAATACGCCAATGAGATCCGCAATACAAGGGCCTCTGCGGTAATACTGAAAAAAGAATTCAAAGGCCTCGCCGCTAACTCACTGATAGTCGATAATCCCCAATATGCCTTTGCCGTACTTCAAAGAATTCTTTATGTAAAGCCCCGAACGGCTATAGGCATAAGCGAAAAGGCGGCCATAGGGAAGAACGTGAAATTTGGCAATGACGTCAATGTCCATCCCCTGTCTTTTATCGGAGATGGCGTATCACTCGGCTCCGGGGTCACAATATATCCCGGTTCCCATATCGGGGAAGGAGTGACAATAGGTGATGATTCCGTCATATATCCCAATGTATCCATATATGGAGAAACATCAGTCGGCAGGCGGGTGATCATACACGCAGGCGCTGTTATAGGCTCTGACGGGTTCGGATTTGTCAATGAAAAGGGCACAAACCATAAGATCCCCCAGGTCGGGGGAGTTATTATTGAAGACGATGTAGAAATCGGGGCAAATGTCACTATTGACAGGGCTGCCATGAAGAAGAGCCGCACTACAATCGGAGCCGGCACCAAGATCGATAACCTCGTGCATATCGCGCATAACGTCAGGATCGGAAAGAACTGCCTGATCATGGCCCAGGCAGGCATAGCCGGCAGCACAGAGATAGGTGACGATGTTATACTTGCAGGGCAGTCAGCGCTGGCAGACCATATCAAAATAGGGAGAGGCGCGATCGTCACTCCCCAGTCCGGGGTCTTCCGCGATATAACCGGGGGAGAGATCTTCTCAGGAACGCTTGCAATGCCGCATAAGACATGGCTCAGGGTGCAGAGCATTATCGCAAAACTTCCTGAATACATTAATCGCCTTAAGGAATTGGAAAAAAAATCACAAAGGAGGGGCAGTCAAAATGATGGATAACCGCGAAATACAAAATATCCTGCCGCACAGATTCCCGTTTCTTCTGGTAGACAGGATCCTTGAACTGGAGCCGGGGGTCAAGGCTGTCGGCTTAAAGAATGTGACAATAAACGAACACTTCTTTCAGGGGCACTTTCCGGACTTTCCGGTAATGCCGGGGGTTTTGATAGTTGAGGCGATGGCGCAGGTCGCAGGAATTCTTGCCTTTAAGTCAGGCGCTAAAGAGGGCAGTTCCGTTTTTTTCATGAGCATAGAAAAAGCAAAGTTCAGAAAGCCTGTAGTGCCCGGAGACCAGCTTCGACTCGAACTGAATGTCATCCAGCATAGAGGCAATGTCTGGAAGTGCGGCGGCAAGACATTTGTTGACGGCAAACTCGTCTCAGAGGCTGAACTTACCGCAATGGTCACAGAGGGCGCAAAAAATGGCTAAGACAAAGATACATAGCACATCAATAGTATCATCCACTGCCAAACTTGGCGATGGAGTGGACATAGGCCCCTTCTGCATCATAGGGAAAGGCGTCAAGATCGGAAAGAACACAAGGCTTGTCTCTCATGTCACTATCAAAGAAGCCGAGATCGGAAGCGACTGTGTCATATATCCGTTCTCAGCGATAGGGCTTGCCCCGCAGGACACCAAATATAAGAATGAAAAAACGATGGTGAAGATAGGAAACAATAATACCATCAGGGAGAGCGTTACCATTCACCGCGCCTCAGTGGACGGGAACGGATTGACCGAGATCGGGGACAACAATTTCATAATGGCATATTCACACATTGCACATGACTGCAAGCTGGGGAACTCTATAATAATGGCGAACACCACCACGCTTGCAGGCCATGTTGAAGTAGAGGATTTCGCGGTCATCGGCGGCCTGGTCGCTGTACACCAGCATGCAAGGATCGGGACATGCTGCATGATAGGCGGCGTAAGTGGCGTAAGCATGGATGTCCCGCCATATACCATGGCTTCAGGCAACAGGGCGAAACTTTTCGGCCTGAATACAACAGGGCTCAAACGCCAGGGGATCAAAGACTCCTCGATCAAAGAACTTAAATCCGCTTACAAATTGCTCTTTAGAAGCAAGCTCACTCTAAAAGAGGCAATTGATAAGGTCAAGAGCGATCTGAAGCAGACAAACGAGATAAAGCACCTTTTGAAGTTCATTGAGAACAGCGCAAAAAGAGGCATATGCCGGTAAAGGCAGCACGCAGTACCGAACATCCCAGGACATTAGGCATCATAGCGGGAATGGGGCATCTCCCGAAGATCGTGGCGGCAGAAGCGAGAAAAAAAGGTTACCGGGTAACAGGATTCGCCCTTCAGCCGCCTTCCGATGATTCGCTCAGGGAATTTGTTGACGATTTTCATAAGGTCAATATCGGACATTTCGGCAAGCTGATCTCGCTGATGAAAAAACTGTCGGTTACAGAAGCGGTGATGGCAGGCAAAGTCCCCAAGAGCCTGCTTTACAGCAACAAGATGAAGCTCATACCTGACATGAGAACTGCCAAGGTGCTCTTTTCACTGAAGGACCGCTCGGATGACACTATAATGCTTGCGATTGTAAAGGAGCTTGAAAAGGACGGGATAAGGCTCTTGAATACGACATCCTTCACTTCTGACTCTCTTGTGCCTGAAGGAATACTGACAAAGAAAAAACCGACAAAAGAAGAATTGGAAGACATAGAATTCGGATGGAAGCTCGCGAAAAAGATGGGGCAGCTTGATATCGGACAGACCGTAATTGTCAAGGACAAGGCTGTTATGGCTGTGGAGGCGATAGAAGGGACTGATGAAGCTATCAAAAGAGGCGGAACTCTCTCAGGAAAAGGGGCCGTTGTCATAAAGGTAAGCAAGCCTGATCAGGATATGCGCTTTGATGTTCCTGTTGTGGGGATTGATACGCTTCACTCCATGAAAAGTGTGCACGCGAAAATTCTGGCTCTTGAAGCAGGGAAATGCATAATCATCGATAAAGAAAAATTCATCAAAGAAGCCGATAAAGACGGGATGGTTGTAGTAGGGCTTACCTTGTAGGAGGAAACTCCTAAGTGGCTATCCTATTATAGCCTCGGCTGCTCAACAGGCACATCCATGTGAGTTCAAGTTTTTGGGGTTTAGACATTGATTAAAGCAAGTCATTTGGTTTCTTGAAATCAGAATTTAGAGTGTAGCCTTTGGGCGACTTGATCAATATGGTTTTTTTATTTAGTTTGTTGCACATATTTCTGACTTTTCTGCCTAAATTTTCAAATTTCTTCACATCAATTTTTGAGCCGATCTCGGCACGGTATATTTCAGGAGTAAGTTGTCTTGCAGTTACAGGCTCTTCATTATAAAGTGTGTGTCTGTAAATAATATTCAGTACTTTTTTAGATACAGAATCAAGGTATATATATTCGGAGTCAAAGATCGCTTTTAACTCTGATGAAAAATCGTCTTTCATGAGTTCCCTGTCAACCATATAAAGAGGCGCATTCTCTGTACTGACAGGATGTTCAAATATCAGTCCTGCCTTTTTTAGAGATTCAATTACATTGAAGTGATTATTACTTTCAGTAAGTAGAATTGTATAAAGCCTTTTACGGTTGAGAATCTCTGATTTGTAAAAATAGGCAAGAACAGCTTTATGATGAAAAGTTAAATTGTCACCCAATTTATTAAGAATGTATTTTTTGAAACTGTTCAACCACGATTCAATCTGTTCATCAATTAATTTACCTGACGGAATTCTCAGGCAAATAGTATCTGGATTGCTTAGATCATAATATGGCAGGTCAGTTTTATTTATCAGACAGGCATTAACCAAAGTAGCCATTCCTCTGCCCCTGCTTTCTATTTTCTCAAATACCTTCAGAGCAGAAGCAAGCTTGGGATTCTTGGTCTCTGGAATGCCGGGAATAATTCTTCTGATCTGTATTTCATGTGTGTGATGAGAGACGGTGAGTTTCTGTTTAAATGTGCCGGGATTTCTTATTTCAAGATATTCATTTGGCTTTATAGTTACGGCAATAAAATTATTCGAATAATAATCCCTGTGTGCTAACGCATTATTGATGACTTCTCTTATTAAATCTTCTGAATATTCAGGTTCTGTTGATCCGCCTTCGCTAACAGACCGGCCTATTTTTATATTACCCCATACAAATTTGAAGGTATCCTCCATAAGGCTTATCACATCATTTCTGAATATCTTTTTATCTTTCGCAATAGATTCTCCGGTATCAAGATAGCAGTCAACTGCCACCCTGTTTTCAAGAAAGTGAAAAGGGTCATCCCCGCAAATAAGCATCCCAAGCGTTGTTATCTGCTCCTGCCTCATGAAATACTGTCTTGCAAGGAAAGACATAGATTGCTGCAAATCCGCCTTTAAGGTTTCTTTTCTGATCTCCCTATTAAGCAACGTGATGTAATGGTTGATCTTATCAAGGCTTAAATCATTAAGAGATGCTTCTTTGATCGGTGTGATTTCTTTTGCATACTCAAGTTCTTGCTTATACTCCTGATGCTGGAGTATTTTTGTATCAAGTATCTTTTTGTCCTGCGATAAAATACGCTCATAATAAATACCGTCAAATCTCAAATATTTCAGGTCTTCCGGTACCGGACGGACCAAGACAACTGCCAGATTAGTATTTTGAAAATCATCATATTCAAAGGATAGATAATCAGATAAATCAGGAAAAGTTCCGTTATCTGCCTGAAATATTTTAGACCGTAAGTCAATCAGATTTGACTCATTATCCCTGTTAAATCCATTTAAAACATATTGCATATTCCTTTCATGAATGCCAGCAATAATATAACCGCCATTTGTATTCAGAAAAGCACAGACCGTTTCTTTGAGGGATTTCCAATCACCACCGGTTGATAAACCTTTCAACTCCACTATCTCTGTTTCAATAGGAATGAACTTCCCCGTTTCAAGTGAAGATTGAATTTTAGTTAAAATTTCATTTATATAAAGATTCTTCATGAGTATCATTCCTTAATTTAACTTTCATTTTACAAGAAACAACAGATATGTTTCTATTTATTGTTTCCTACGCAACCCTTGCCTCGGCTATTCATCCTTGCCTATCCATGTGAGTTCAAGTTTTGAGGGGTTAGACATCAACTATCTCCCAATGCCCGCCTCTATCAGGGCCGACGCGCCTAAGTAATCCCTGTTCCCTCAGTTTTGTTATATTTTTTTTAACAGCCCTGTCGCTTATCCCAAGTTTTTCAGCTAACTCCTTAATAGTTACTGTTGCCTGTTCCTTTATAATATCTAATATTTTCTGGGAACTTTTCTGGGAACTTTTCTGGGAACTTTTCTGGGAACTTTTCTGGGTAGTATCCTCTATCTCTCCAGCTTTAAGCGAATACCGTGGATCGCGATAAAAAATGGCCCTGAAGAATGAATCCATTTCAAAGACAGGTTCTTTCAGGCCGGCTTCAACCATAAGCATCCTCATGCGATTGATGCCTGTGCCCATGCGTTCAACTTTATCCATGCGATGAAATAAATCAGCAATGATCGGATTCCGTCTTACAGAAGACTTGCCGAAATCCCGCTTGGCCATACCTTCAACCAATCCTCCAGGGTTTTCTATTTCGACACGGTCATCGAAAACCCTTACATAGATACTGGTTCCTTTAATCGCATAATTCCTGTGTACAATTGCATTAACAACAGCCTCCCTTAACGCATCCAGTGGAATCTCATAAATATCAAACCGGTTAAATTCACGAATTTCACTTCTTACATTCAGATGTTTCTTAAGGAAAGCAACTGCTTCATTGAACTGCAGTAGAAGATCGTCTCTCACATCCTTCCGGTCATAAATATTAGTTCTTTCAGTTCCTTTAAAGGCCGCGAAGATGCTCTCTGAATGAGGGATGAACTTTTCAACTTTGGAGGCAAACATTAAGGCCCCTGCATTGTTGATTTTGCCTTTTCTGTAAATGCTCAGACTTGTGAGAAAGGCGGCAAGATTTGCCTTGCTGATCTTATAGGGCGTATTCGCTTCCTGCAGAAATGTTTTCACTTTCTTAAGTGAAATATCCTTAAGATTTGAATCGCTGCAAGTGATATCCTCAAAGGATATTTCATCGGTTTCACGAAAGATAGACCGCACCTCCCGCTGCGTCATCTTCTGTGTCACTGCGTCAAGCCGCCTGTAATAACCTGAAGATGAGCCGTAAGGCTTTTCATCTCCCTCGGCGACTTCAACAACAACGATCTTTCCCTTCTGACGGATTTTCTTAATGTGAATTGATGGATCACAGTTCCGGGCAATAGCATTTATTTCCGCCTTCATTCTATTGGTCAGCGTCTCTCCGACAACCTTTCCTCTGTCATCAACTCCAAGAAGCAATAATCCGCCCTTTGAATTGGCAAAAGCTACAATATCACGGTCAATCTTTGGAGTGTATCTCTCCTTAAACTCAACCGTTAAGCCTTCTCCTTCTTTAATCAGAATGTTTATCTTGTCGGCATCGATCATTTAATCAAAATCCCCTTCTAAACCACATTCCATTTTACAGCAAACAACATATATGTTGCTATAATTTATTCCATCATGACTTTCATATTTCTTCCCCCTTAAGTTACAATTTAAACGAAACAAATCACTTTGCACTTCAATTTTCGAGATAATGATAAAAAATACATCAGACATGATTAAGGTCGGGGTCATAGGCGTTGGTTCCATAGGAAGGCATCACGCGAGGATATATGCTGAAATGAAGAACGCAGCCCTTGTCGGTATTGTGGATTATGATATCGAAAGGGCGCGGGAACTTGCTTCTCAGTACAATTGCAAAGCATATAAAGACCATATGGAAATGATGGATGAAGTGGATGCCGTAAGCATCGCCGTGCCTACGACTCTGCACCATAAGGTCGCAATGGACTTTCTCAAACACGGCAAAGACATACTTGTTGAAAAACCTATAACCTCCACATTGCAGGAGGCGGATGAACTGATATCAGAGGCGGACAAAAAAGGGCTGATAATTCAGGTGGGACATCTTGAGAGGTTCAATTCAGGCGTCTCGCTCATAAGCAGCATGATCGATAAGCCCAGCTTCATAGAGTCACAGCGCCTCTCCCCATTTCTCGGCAGAGGGATAGATGTTGATGTGACTCTTGACTTAATGATACATGATATAGATATAATACTCAGCCTTGTAAATTCAGATATAACCGACATCCGCGCAACCGGCGCCTCTGTACTCACGGATAATATAGATGTCGCGCATGCCTGGATCGAATTTGAGAACGGCTGTGTCGCTGAAGCTGTCACCAGCAGGATGGCAGATGAGAAGAAGAGGCAGTTGAAGGTCTTTCAGCACGACGCCTTTCTGAACCTCGATTATCAGAATCAGGAAGTCTCATGCGTAAGAAGGCACGGTACTGAAGTGAATAGTGAGACGCTGAAGGCCGAGACAAAGGAACCTTTAAAAGAGCAGCTGATATCTTTTGTTGACTGTATAATTAACAGAACTAAACCTATTGTATCGGGCCACGCCGGAAAGGAAGCCCTAAAGATAGCGCTAAAGGTCTCTGAACTGATCCGCCGCGAAAACAGGAAAGCTCAGGCAGCTAAATCATATGACAAATAATAAACCGACAATACCGATGCTGGATCTCAAGATCCAGTACAACTCGCTCCGGGGCGAGATCGAGAAAGCCATTCACGAAATATCGGAAAGCGGCATCTTCATTCTCGGCCAGAATGTCGCTTCATTTGAAAAAGAGGTCGCGGCATATCATGGCGTCAGGTACGCTGTCGGGGTCGCATCCGGAACAGACGCGCTCCACCTCGCTCTCAAAGCTATCGGCATTAAAACAGGTGACGAGGTTATCACAACCCCTTTCACCTTTATAGCCGCTGCTGAAGCCATAACCTATGACGGCGGAGTCCCTGTATTTGTTGATATCGACAAAGAGACCTTCAACATAGACCCGGCAAAGATAGAAGAGAAGATAACCCCCAGAACAAAGGCCATAGTGCCTGTGCACCTCTTCGGGTCGCCTGCCAATATGGATGAGATCATGGCGATAGCAAAGAAACACAATCTCAGGGTCATTGAAGACTGCGCGCAGGCATTCGGCGCGAAATATAAGGGCAAGGCAACCGGAAGCATCGGTGACGCGGGCTGTTTCAGTTTTTATCCGAGCAAAAACCTCGGAGCCTATGGAGACGGCGGCATCATTGTGACCGATGACCAGGAGATATATGACACTGTTAAACTGCTGCGCAACCACGGGAGCGCTGTAGTATATCATCACAAGTTTGTCGGCTATAACAGCAGGCTTGATGAGTTTCAGGCAGCTATCCTCAGAATAAAACTTAAACATATAGATGTCTATAATCAGAAGAGGCGCGACATAGCAAAAATATATTCTTCACTCATGTCCCACGCTGTCAAGTGCCCCTCCGTGCCGTCCGGGACAACACATGTTTATCATCAATACACCATAAGGTCAAAAAAACGCGATCTCATCAAAAAAGAGCTTGCAGATAATGCAGCCTCATCCGTTGTCTATTACCCCATCCCGCTCCACCTGCAGGAGGCATTCGGATATCTGGGACATAAGCCGGGTGACTTCCCTGAAAGTGAAGCTGCTGCCAATGAAGTTCTATCTCTCCCCATATATCCTGAAATGGAACCTGAACAGGCAGAGTTCATATCTAAAGTTATATTGAATTGTCTTTGACCGGTTTGCAATTCAAAAAAAGATAGTTTAATTTATAAAAAAAGCATGTTTCTCTGCAGGTCTATATGAGCAACTTAAAAAGACAACTAAGGCCCGGCTTCACAGATACCTTTACCCGCATGTTTTCGATCATTACCATAATATTCGGCCTTCTTCTGCTTTCAAAAACAATGGATCCGGTATTTGAGGGCAGTGAAAATTTTGATCTCTTTCTTCTTCTTCTCGGGCTGCATGGGGTAATAACAAACCCGTATGACGCAGGAAGCGTCAGAAAGCTTCTATGTAATGTCAGCTTATTGGCCGCATTTATGTTGATAATATATTCAGTCGTTCTATTATTTAAAAAATTCGGCCTGATAGGCACCATGTCTTAATACACCGCCTGTTTGCTGATAACTGCTTTTCCTGTTCCTGCCCTGCCATTGATTAAACCTCGAAAGAATGATATTTTACTTGATGTCAAAAACAATGATGATCAGCGCCGGAGAGGCATCTGGTGAACTCTACGGAGCGCTTATGAGCAGAGAGGTAAAGACAAGATGGCCTGAAACTGAGATATTCGGCATCGGCGGCGCAAAAATGGAAGGCGAGGGAGTGGAGCTGATCGCAAAGATCACAAGCGTGATGGGATTCACAGAGGCGGTCAAACATCTTGGAAAGATAAGAGAGAACTTCAAAAAGGCAAAGGATGCGCTTGTTAACAGAAAGCCGGATATCCTCGTGCTCATTGATTATCCTGATTTCAACCTGGCGCTGGCAAAGAAGGCGAAATCAGCCGGCATTCCCGTGCTTTATTATGTCAGCCCGCAGGTCTGGGCGTGGCGCGCGGGGCGGATCAAAAAGATAGCATCACTGGCAGACAAGATAGCTGTGCTCTTCCCTTTTGAGGTTGATTACTATAAAGGCACAGGCCTGCCCTGCGAATTTGTAGGCCACCCCATTACAGAAACAATTAATATAAATAAGACGAATGAAGAGCTAAAGATATCATTGGGGCTGCATCCTGACAAACCGGTGATCACACTCCTGCCCGGCAGCAGGCCTGATGAGATCAGCAGGCACATGCCGGTAATTAACGAAGTCGCTGAAAGGCTGCACAATGAACTTCCGGACTTTCAGATAGTCATCCCTCTGGCAGAGGGGTCGGAATCGCCGGAGGGAGTTAAAAGTTATATCACAGTATTCAGGAACCGGACGAGAGAAGCTGTTGCCTGCTCGGCTGTCTCACTTGTAGCTTCAGGCACCGCGACCCTTGAGACAGCCCTTCTCGGAACGCCCATGGCTGTATTTTATATCGTATCGCCTCTGACATACAGCCTGGCGAAACTGCTTGTAAAGGTCAGGTACGCGTCACTCGTCAACATACTTTCCGGAAAAGAGGTTGTCAGAGAGTTGATCCAGAAAGATGCGACCACTGACAATATATTCAGGGAGATAAAGAGGATCATTGAAGATAAACCGTACAAAGATGAAATAATTTCCAATCTAAAAAAGGTCAGGGATGTCATGACAGGCAAGAACCCCTCAAACAGGGTGGCTGCCATGGCAGGTGAAATAGCTGGATGGAACAGTACAAGCGCGTATTAAAATATCTAAAGCCTTACTGGTGGATAATACTTGTTGCCACGATATTCAGCTTATGCGTATCCGGCATCACCGGGGCTATGGCGTGGTACATAAAACCTCTGGTGGACGGCATCAAAACCGATAAGAGCGTCATCAAGATATATCCTTTTCTATATATATTCTTCATCTTCAGCAAAGGAGTCTTCTCTTTTGCCCACTCATTGCTGATGCGGATCGTCGGGACAAAGGTTGTAAGAGATGTCAGGGTGCAGCTCTTTAACAAGCTTATCCAGCTTCCAATGAGCTTCTTCGTAAAAAAACCTTCCGGCGAGCTGATCTCAAGGGTGATCAATGACTCAGGCGCGCTTGAAGGCGTGCTGGGCTACTCCATAAAAGACATAGTCGTTGAAGGTGCCACATTTATTTTTCTGATGGTTATAGCTCTGGTAAGGCGGTGGGACCTGACATTAATGGCGCTTATCGTCCTGCCCTTCTCATTCTACATCATTGATAAATTCGGCAAGAAGATGAAGAAGATATCCCATAAGATACAGGAAGAGATATCCGAGCTGCTCACAAGGCTGAGCGAGAGCATTACCGGCATCAAGATGATAAAGGCCTTCATGAGAGAGAAGTTCCATGAAGACAAGTTTAACGAAGCAAACAGCGGTTACTACAGAATATCGATCAAAGCCTCCCGCACCACGGAATATTCCAAGCTCCTGCATGAGATAATAATGGGCATCGGCCTGACCGGGATAATGTTCTACGGCTTCTACCTCGTATACTACGACAAGATGACATTCGGTGATTTTTTCTCAGTCTTTACCGCAATAGGCCTGATGATGACCCCGATCAAGAGAATAGGTGCTGCGAATAATAATCTTCAGAGCGCGCGCGCTGCCGCTGAAAGGATATTCTACATGCTTGACCAGGCGCCTGAAAAAGACGGAACCATCGACATCCCTGCCATCAGTAAGGACCTCGTATTCAATAATGTGAGCTTTGCTTATCCGGGAACAAAAAAGAAGGTGCTTTCAGGCATTGACTTCCATGTTAAGAAGGGTGAGCTTATAGCGATAGTAGGAAAAAGCGGCGCCGGCAAGACCACGCTCGCAGACATGCTTCCGAGGTTCTACAGGCCTACAGAAGGCAATATAACGATTGACGGCGTAGATATTAATGATGCCACATTCAGGTCTCTCAGGGAGAATATCGCCATAGTCAGCCAGGATATAATCCTCTTTAATGAGACGCTGAAAGACAACATCAAAATGGGCAAGCTTGATGCTTCGGATGAAGAAGTGATAGACGCGGCAAAGGCTGCCTATGCGCATGATTTCATAATGGATATGCCGGAGGGCTACGATACCGTCATAGGCGAAAGAGGGGTCAGGCTTTCAGGCGGGCAGAAGCAGAGGATATCCATAGCAAGGGCGCTGCTGAAGAACCCTCCAATACTCGTGCTTGATGAGGCCACATCTTCCCTTGATACAACCTCTGAAATGATCGTGCAGAAGGCGCTTGACAACCTTATGACGAACAGGACGACCTTTGTCATAGCGCACAGGCTCTCGACAGTAAGAAAGGCTGACAGGATAATCGTGATCGACCAGTCAAAGATAGCTGAATCAGGCACGCATGAAGAACTGCTTGAGAAAGGCGGCATGTATAAATCCCTATATCAGTCGCAATTTGAAAAAGATGCTTCTGCTCTATAACATTCTCTCCACCATTGCTCTTTTTTTTTATCTCCCGCTGCTTTTTTTAAAAAAAGGCCCGGAGGATAAAAGCTCCTTCATACGCGAACGGCTCGGCATATCCACCTACACTCACACCGATATATGGATCCATGCGGTATCAGTGGGCGAGACGATAGCGTGCCTGCCCTTTTTAAAGAAGCTCAAAAAAGATTTTCCCGGCAGAAAGATAACATTCTCCACCACCACATATACCGGACAGAAGATAGTTAGAGAGAAGTTCCCCGAGGCTGACAGGATAATGTATATCCCCTGGGATTCCGGCATGTGCATCAGCAGGGCAATAAGATCCATAAGGCCGAAGCTCTTCATTACGATAGAGACAGAGATATGGCCCCTGATGATCAGCAGAATGAAGAGGTCAGGCACAAAGATAATACTTCTGAACGGCCGCATCTCTCCACGCTCCTTTAAGGGCTACAAGCGCGCCTCCTTCTTCATGAAGAAAGTACTGTTCGGCATGGATCATCTATTGATGCAAAGCAAAGGCGACGCTGAAAGGATACTCTCTATAGGAGCTGATCCCACTAAAGTCAGGGTCATGGGCAACTTCAAGTTTGATCTTCATTTTGGCGGCAGAGCATCCGCGGAATGGATCAATGATATTGCCGGACGTATCCTTATCGCAGGAAGCACGCACAAGGGAGAGGATGAGATCATACTTGATGCCTTTATCAGGCTTCTTGATGCATTCCCTGATCTTAAGCTCGTGATCGCTCCGAGGCATCCCGAACGGTTCAATGATGTTGAAGCCCTTATCAATGCGCGCGGCCTCAGCTATATAAGGCGTTCAGATATAAATCCCTCAAGCCGAAACAGATTATTTTCCGTAATCCTTTTAGATACGGTCGGTGAACTGCCTATAGCATTTTCAAGATCAGCAGTAACATTCATAGGCGGAAGCCTTTTACCCTTTGGAGGGCATAATATATTAGAGCCGGCATATTGGAGCAACCCGATCATCTTCGGCACTCACATGGAGAACTTCCCGATCCACAGGGAATTTCTCGATTCCTCAGCAGCCATCCTTGTGATGAATTCATCGGATATAGTAAAGAATGTGACAGAGCTGCTTAACGCTCCTGAGAGGGCAAAAGCAATGGGAAGCAGAGCCAAAGCGATAGTGGATGAAAATACCGGAGCTGTTGATAAGGCTATCGAACTTGTAAGGAGATATCTTGGGGCCGCTTAGCGCGATATACAGGGCAATACTTGCAGCCAGAAGTTTTTATTACGCTCATATAAACAAGCCGGGCAGGCTTCCGTCCAAAGTAATAAGCATCGGCAACATCACTCTTGGCGGCACCGGAAAAACTCCTGCGGTGATAGCCGTTGCCGAACACGCGAAAGCGCTCGGCTTCAACCCCTGCATCCTCACAAGGGGATATAAAGGAAAAGCAAAAGGGCCGTGCTTTGTGAGCAAGCGCAACCGTATACTGCTCACCGCAGAGGAAGCAGGCGATGAAGCCTTTCTTATGGCAGAAAAACTAAGCGGCATTCCTGTGGTCATTGGAAAAGACAGATACCTTGCCGGCAAATTCGCATTGAATAAACACAATAATAAGAGGGAAGAAGCAGAATGCTGCAACCTCTTCATCCTTGATGACGGCTTCCAGCATATCGCGCTGCACAGAGATATGGATGTGCTGCTCATAGACGCAACAAACCCGTTCAGTAATGAGAGGCTCTTTCCTGAGGGAAGGCTGAGAGAACCTATTAAGGCTATCAGCAGGGCTGATATTATAGTGCTCACAAAGTCGGACACAGCAGAAAAAGCATCCATAGATTACGCGATGAGAATTATCAAAAGACACAATCCCGACGCTCTTATCTATATGGCAAGCCATAAACCGACATCCCTCGTTACTATTTCAGGTGAGGCAGAGGGCATTGAAAAGCTCCAAAATAAAAAGGTTTATGTATTCACCGGCATAGCCAACCCCTCATATTTCAAGTCTATACTTACATCAAAAGGCGCAACGGTCGCCAGGTTCAAAAAGTTCAGAGACCACCATAAATACACTCAGCGGGAGATAGACAGGATTATCAAGAGCGCAGACGGAATGGAGATAATCACTACCGAGAAGGATCTGGTCAAATTAAAAGGCATGCATAACACCGAAGACATCCGCGCATTAAAAATTGAGTTCTCAATCGAAGAAGAGTTTTATGCAAAGCTCTTTGAAAAGGTTCAGGCTGCTCAATAACTCTTCCAGTTATTCCCCTCTAAAAAGAGGGGATAAAGGGGTGTGTCATAATCTTCTAATATCTCATATTTTGTGATTGTATTTTCTTATTCATACAACTATGATATTCATATTCCAGCAAATACGGCTGGCAGTCTAATAATTGTTCTGCGTATTAAAGAAATAGCATGGGCGTAGCTTCCAACAACAACTGGAAAGCCATTGCTGGGTTGGTCGCCGAATTGAAGCGCTGCGACGAATGCGGTGTTACAACCGCATCCATCGCAATGGCGTACATCTGCATCGATGCTCTTGCCAACCTCGCGCGGCCGGCGGACAAAGAAAAGGTTACTCGTGCAGATTTCAAGGAATGGGTAGAGAAGTACCTTAAAGCCCATGCAGATCAGCCATATCACTATCGCGGCAAGGACGTCTACGCCGCGCGGTGCGCATTTCTACACACGTACGGTTCAGATGCCGAGTTACATGATGAGGACCCTGACACAATCAAGTTCGGATATCATGATGGTGGAAAGCATGAGTACAACCCCGACATTGAGCCGCGCTTAGTTCTGATCGGAACGAAGTCGTTCGTAAATGATGTTGTTATTGGGGCGGAATCGTTTCTTCGCGAGTGCCAGAAAGATCAAGCGCTCCGAGAACGAGTTGAGTCCAGACTTCCGAAAGTGCTGCAAACACTGCCGTATCCAGCGCAATGAACAATACGCATAACAACGCTCTAATCATTCACATATCAAAGAGATGTAGACAACTGGCATGGTATCATATATAATACCTAATGAAGAAACCACAAATAGTTATTGACACGAATGTTATAGTTTCAGCGCTTCGGTCACAACGAGGTGCTTCCTACAAATTGTTGATGGAAATTGGAAGTGATAAGTTTGATGTAAATATTTCAGTTCCATTGGTATTAGAGTACGAAGATGCTGCAAAGAGGTTAATCGGCAAGATAAGACTTACGAAAAGAGATATTGAAGATGTACTTGACTATATATGTTCGGAAGCAAAACGATGGAAGATATTTTACTTATGGAGACCATACTTGAAAGATCCGAAAGATGATATGGTACTGGAACTTGCAGTAACTTCAAAAAGCGATTTTATAGTTACTTATAACAAACGTGATTTTCAAAATATTAGAACTTTTGGTTTGCGGGTAGTAACACCAAAAGAAATATTGAAATTAACAGGGGTGATAAAATGAGTACGATTAGCCTGAGATTGCCTGATTCATTGCATGAAACGGCTCGTGAGTTAGCCAAAAAAGATCATGTGTCAATCAATCAATTTGTAGCTACGGCACTTGCGGAAAAAATATCAGCATTAATTACTGGCGAGTATCTCGAAAAAAGAGCTAAAAGAGGAAGCCGGAAGAAATTTGAAAAAGCCATGTCTAAAGTTGCAGATGTTGAACCGGATGATTATGACCGCCTGTGACCAAAAACAGTATCAACCAGATGGACGTGAACGAGTGCCACAGGACGCTTTTTCAGTTGAGCAGTGATTTGAGATTTGCAAATCGTATTCATGCTTTTTAACATTTTACAGTGGCACTCGTCAGTCATCAGGGCGTTAGGGGCTGACGTTAATCCTTTCAAAACTTACAGGATGGAAGATTTATGGGATGATCTATGCCGACATGCCGCAGAAATACCATCCCCTTCATGGCATAATGACGTTCTTTTGCAGCGTGAAGGATTGGTATCTGAAGGGAAAGAATCCTTTACAGATTGGGAAAAAGCAAAAAAGAGTATCCGCGAAAAGTTGTGAAGATCAGAATCCTCGATTCGGCATCACAAGACCTGATGGAATGAAGTTGCAGTATATGCTGTGCTTGATTGCCGCAGGAATCCTGCATGGTTAAGAGAACGTTTGAATCGCTAACATCACACCGCTCATGCTGAAAACCATTAACATAAACACAAATTCAAGATGCGAGTTCATCGACATCACAGAGAATGTGAATGATGCCCTTTCTGAATCAGGGATAAAGAGCGGCATATGTCATGTCTATGTCCCGCACACGACCGCGGGCGTGATGATAAATGAGGGCGCTGACCCTTCGGTGCAGAGAGATATTGAGAAGACCTTTTCAAGGCTGATCCCCCATCAGGGCGACTACAGGCATGATGAAGGAAACTCGGACGCTCATATCAAATCCATACTCACAGGCGCGTCTCAATCCGTGATAATTGACAATGGCAAGCTTGTGTTAGGCACATGGCAGTCGATCTTCTTCTGCGAGTTTGACGGGCCGAGAAATCGAAAAGCGATGGTAAAGATAACTTCAGGATGAGACTTTACTGTCCGGAACAATATAGGCCTCAACCCTGTTCTTCCCGTTCTTCTTTGCAAGATACATCGCTGTGTCGGCAAACTTTACTATATCTTCATCATCATCCAGATCTTCAAGCTGGCCGGAGGTCAGGCTGGTCACGCCGAGGCTTATGGTCACTTTGATCTCTCTTCCGCTGCCGGCAGCTATGCTCAGGCCTTCTATCGCTTTTCTTATCCTCTCGGCAAATGTTCGAATGCCTTCAGGGTCAAGTTCAGGGGATAGAATGACGATCTCCTCTCCGCCGTAACGCGCCAATATATCCACCTCGCGGCAATTATTTCTTATCGTCTCTGCAACTTCTTTGAGTACAATATCACCTGCATAGTGCCCGCATGTGTCGTTGATGCTCTTAAAGTCGTCTATGTCTATCATGATGCATCCGAGCAGCCGCTTGAACCTCACCGCCCTTCGTATCTCATCCCCCAGATGCTGAAACAGATACCTCCTGTTGTAGAGCCTGGTCAACTCGTCGGTAATTGCCATCTCCCTTATTTTGCTTTGAGCAAGGCTGTTCTTCTTCATAAGTTCATAGACAAGAAACCGTATGATGCTGATGAGGATGGCGGATATGAGAAGGCCGAGCGCAATGATAATGTAGTTGTTATACCTGAGCACCTTCTCGGTGTCATCTATGTTATAACGGACGCTGATGCCGCCCCTCACGTCGCCGAATTTATAGCCCTGGTCAGCATGGCACTCAAGACAGGTCTCCTCAACATAGAGCGGCGCCATGTACCTGTAATAGTGTTTCCCGTCAATAACTTCCTTTTTGTATACCTCATTCAGCCCGTTTGAGAACAACGTTAACGCCTCCTTCTCAAACTCATCAGGTTTATTCTCCGGGTTCAGGGGTATCAGGCTTGTTATATGGAAGGTGGACATACCGTATCTTGCAGATATCTCAGATATCTCTCTTGTCATGAGCGCCGGATTCTTTTTTGTGAAGACCTTTCCGTCAGCAGTAGCTATATCGGGGTCTTTAAGATAAGGATTTGATATAACACCCTCTTTCTTCTCCACATAGACCCCGCCGTAACCGGCGTTCCACCTTCTTGTAAGAAGGATATTGTTAAAAGTGGTTCTCGCGCTCGCCTTGAGTTCCTCGTCAATAAGTTCATTGTTCCTTATGTAAAGCCCGGTAAAAATAGCGGATATTATCAGAATAATTACAATGGTTATATTTATCAGGAATACCCTGTATGATTTATCTGGAAATGACTTTTTATCTTTATTATTCTCTTTCATTACTTATATTCTACAAATTTTTATTTATTTAACATAGTGATCGTATATTATCTTCCATATAACAGGTAAAATCTTTATAATAGAAGCAACAGGATCCTCAGGAGGAACAAGTGAACAATAAAGTGGATATATGCGCTGTATGCGCATGGAGGGCTGACTGCAATAAAAAATTTTCCATCAGCGGGAAAGATATCAGGTGTGCTGATTTCAGCAGGGATATATCTATAAAGGAAGCCCCGACTAAAGGCCGGGAAAGCGATTCGGATTCAAAATAGGAAACAGCCTACTCAATAGATTCAGATGGTTCGGATTCGGCCTGAGCCTCTACAGCGACCTTTTCATCTTCATCATCTGACAGAGACCCTGATCCATCAGCCTCAAGGCCTTCCCCGCTTTCCGGTAAAACTTCCAAACCTTCATCCGGGTTTTCATGGAAAGGCAGCATCAACCCCTCTGTCTCCTCAAAGTCCTTGAGCGTAGGAAGTTCAGACAGGTCCTTCAGCCCGAAATACTGGAGAAACTCTTTGGTGGTAGCATACATGAGCGGCCTGCCCGGCACCTCTTTTCTCCCGAGTATCTTGATAAGCCTCCTCTCAAGAAGGGTCTTTATGACACCGTCGGAATTCACTCCCCTGACAGCTTCAATCTCAGACTTTATGATGGGCTGCTTATACGCGATTATGGAGAGCGTTTCCAGCGACTGCTGTGAAAGTTTTGTAGGTATTGCCGTAGCGATAAGTTTTTTGACCCACGGAGCTGAAGCAGGATTCGTGACCATCTGAACTCCTTCAGCCACCTCTACAATGAGAAGGCCGGAGTTCCTTAAAGAATATTCACTGATAAGCTCTTTGATATGCCCTTCTATCTCTTCTCTGCTCAGATCAAGTATCTTTTGCAGTGTTTCAACAGTAAGGGGCTCACCGGCTATAAATAGAATTGACTCAAGAACAGATTTTGTTTCTTTATCATCCATAAGCTGACTAAGACGCCCTTTTCAGATGCCTTCCGAGCGGATGATCTTTAAGGACATGTGAATCCTCGCCATTGGTTAAAACCTCAAATATATTCTTAAGCGAGTCCTCTTTGAATTTATAGATGTCAGAAACAGGTATCTCATTAGGAAAACGATTGTTAATGAACTTTGAGACATGTTTGCAATTCGGGAATCTCGAAATGAAAAGAAAGCCCTTGAATATCTTTTTGTTGGTCTTGAATGAGAACAATACCCTTTCAAGCATCTCCTCAAGAACAGGGTCATGCATCTTCTGAATGCCCTCATCAAGGTGCTTTAATTTTCTCCTGTACTTCTTGTCCACCAGGCTCTCCGCCTTTATTTCAATTATTGAGTGGCTGAAAGGGATCCTGGACCTCTCCAGATTGTGAACAAAAGTGTCCGCAGAAAGATGTGAGAGATAGCCGTATGCAAAGGCCTTCTGCCTGTCTGTTGCTGACTCCTCAAGCAGCCTCCACCCTATATCCCAGCTGTGTGTGTTCTTGTCCTCTTCCTGATATTTTCTGCCGACAATGACATCAGCGCTCAGGTTCCCGTATAGAAAATCCTTTGCGTATCTTTTTATGATGGAATAGACCCCGGCAGGTATAACGGCAGCGCCCGCGTCAATAACCTGATGCCCCAGATACAGGTGCGTAAGCGGCCCCCATGCATGCGCGAATGAAGGGACAAGAATTATGGACAAAAATAGAATTAAGATAAACATATATCTATAGTTTAAGTCATATTCTTATAAAAAAGCTATAGGGATACAAGTGACAACCATGATAAATAAGCTCTGCAATATTGACAGAGAACGGTTTTTGATATACATTGTTATATAATCATTGCTCAAATACTTAATTAGCCTGCTTTATTATTATAAATTAGGCGGTTCAGATATTATTTAATTATAATCAATGGGAGACATTCTAAAATGAAAGCAAAAAGCAAGGATAAATCAGCTGTTAAACTGATCATTAAGAAGAAAAAACAGGCTAAGCCTTTAAAAGAACCGGTAACCAGCGGCATTAAAAAACAATACCTGAAGACCAAAGAGGAATGCAGGGTCACCTTCAGGCTGCCGGAAGATGCGGCGCATGAAGCCGGTTCAGCATCTATAGTAGGTGACTTTAATAATTGGAGCATAAGTGAAACACCAATGAAAAAACTCAAGAACGGTGATTTTACCGTAACCATTTCATTGCCCTGCAATAAAGAGTACAGATTCAGGTACCTGATCGACGGTAACCGGTGGGAGAATGACTGGTTCGCCGACAAATACCTGCCAAACTGCTACGGTTGTGATGATTCAGTAGTGGTTGTTTAACATACTGCATAATGATATTCGACAAGATACCGAATTTTATTAAATACCAGTGTGTCCATAACCATTTCATCGATATATTAAAATTCCTGGATGCAGAACCGATTGCAGATCGTCCTGATGGGAGATATGAAATTAATCATCAGGGATCTTATGTAGCAATTGAATCCTACCAAACAAAAGATACCCCGGATTGCTTTATTGAATGCCATAGGAAATACATAGATGTCCAGATCATGATTGATGGTGTTGAAGGCATGGGCGTCTGCCGCAAATCCGAATGTGATGAGCCTTCTCCATATGACGAAGAAAAGGACCTTCAGAAATTAAAAGGAGATGCTGATATGCTTACTTTCAGAGCTGGAAGTTTCATGGTATTTTTCCCGGATGACGCGCATATGCCCAAGATTAAATATGGAGACTCATCGGGGATGGTGAGGAAAGCTGTCTTTAAAGTCCCTGTATAGAACCGGCTTTATAACTGATACGAAATCAAACAAAAAGAGGGCGGAGCAACCGCCCCGCCCTCTTCTGCAACATTTAATCATATATCAATCTTATTTGTACTTCTCCTGGAACTCTTTCTGCCTCTTTAAGCGCTCAGCCTTGGCTGCGGGGTCTTCCTTGCCTATTGACCAATTGTGATTAGCGTCATTCTGAACCTCTGTGAGCATCTTCTCAAGTTCGCCTGCAAGTTTTACCGCCTCCGGATTACTGCTCTCCTTACCCATGGCTATTACTTCTTTTAACTCCGGGACATACTCGCCGTACCAGTTTCTCGCAAGGTCATAGTTGCCATGCCATTGTGTATAATCAGGGGCCTGCATAGAAGCGGCCTGACGGACCCTGCGTCCCTCATGGTGCCACAGCTCGAACCATGTGTAATCTATCTTCTGCGCGAAGTTGGCGTACTCAGCGCCTTTTACAGCCTTGAGCACTTCAGTCGCCTTATTAAAGAGCTTCTCGCCCGGCTTTGCCCACTTTTCACTGTAGAGCTGGAGCTGCCCTTCATACTGGGTATAAAATGCCTCGACAAAGTTTTCGTTATGGCACGCGACGCAGACCTTGACCATATTGTCTTTTCTCATATCGCTTGTGACAGAAGCGGATGCCAGCCCCCACTTCTTATCAGTCTCATGAGAAAGCTTAAGCTGCGGCGGGCGGTTGTTCCATTTTATGCGCAGCCCTACATTGTGTGTGACAGGCATATCAGGTGTAGCTGATATATGGCATGTCGCGCAGGTCGGAGCTGCTGAGTAGTCCTCGCCGACAACCCATTTGTTGGATTCAAGGTTCATCCTGTCCTTGTTAGCATAGTAATTGATGCCGTGTTTGGACTCCTGATAGATCTCGATCTGCGGGTGGTCAGGCCCTAAATGGCACCTGCCGCAGTTCTCAGGCTGGCGCGCCTGTGCTACAGAAAACTCATGCCTTTGATGACATGCTGTGCAGCTTCCCTCAGAACCGTCAGGGTTCACCCTGCCTATTCCTGTATTAGGCCATGTCGCAGGGTCAAGTGTTCCGTTCTTATTTACCTTAACAACAGAGCCGTGGCACTGCCAGCAGCCGTTGACAGCAGCCGCGGATACGCCGTCAGGGAACCCTTCTGTCTTCATGCCGCGGTTTCCCTCAACGACCTCGGCAAGCGTATTATCCAGAGAGCCCATTATACGGCCGGCTTTTGAATGATGGGAATTCATAAACTCGTCCGCCTCGTTCTCATGACAATTCTTGCAGTCAAGAGGTGAAACGATAATAGCGATCAGATGGCCCTCGTGCTCAAATGCATCCGCGTCGCCCTTATTTGCCTGGTGGCATTCATAGCATCCGACATTGGCGCGGAAATGCTTGCTATATCCCCACTGCTGATAAATGTTGATATTGCCCTGGCTGTGACAGCCGATACACTCTTTGCTCTCCTTTGAGAGCTCCTTTGGAATGTTGATCTTTGTTGTTGCGAACGCGCCTGTTGCGGCAAAAATAAAACATACTGCAATTGCAACGTATAATGCTTTTTTCATTTTCCCCACCTCCATAAAAACTGATTTTACTTCTGAAACAGAATCCTGTGACATGCCCTTGCCTCCTTTTTTGATTTTCATCCTTCCTCCAATCCTATTTAATGCCGGTTCATTGATAAATATTCACTTCCCACACTTTGATGTTATCAAATACCAATGTAAATATGAGGTTAATCCATGTAAAGAAAATGTTAATTTTTATAGATGTATTGTTCGTATAATGAGCCGTATAGAGTCATCTTCTCATACATATTTGTAATGTCAAGATACGGCCGGATGCTTTCGAACTCATACTTATCTGATAGATTATTTTGCTGCCGGAGGGCAACAGACGGGCCGGTATATGCCGGGTTAACGCGTTAAAAAATTTAAACTCCGGAAGGCTTAATCAATGAACCTGTAACCGGCTCCGGGGACTGTGATGATGAATTCAGGGGTTGACAGGTCTTTCTCAATCTTCTGCCTTAAATGCTGGATATGGACATCTATAACCCTGCTCCAGGAATATATCTGTGTATCCTTCCAGACGCTCTTTCTCAGTGTCTCACGGCTCAGCACCTCGCCGCGATGGTTTATGAAAAAGCAGAGCAGCTTGTATTCCTTTGGCGTAAGCTCAACCCTTTCGCCTGCCATGGTGACGATCTGCTTTTTAAAATCAACCTTGAGTTCACCTATGACAACATTCTCTTTTGAAGGAGGAGCCGTCCTTCTCAGGCAGGCCTTGATCCTTGCCAGAAGCTCAAGCGTCTCAAACGGCTTGACCATATAGTCATCAGCCCCGCTCTCAAGCCCTATGACCTTGTCAGAGACCTTGTCCCTTGCCGTGAGCATAATTATCGGGATCTTCGGCGACTCCTTTCTTACCTGACGGCATATCTCAACACCATCGCCGTCAGGAAGCATGACATCAAGAATAATGAGATCAGGCTGAACCGCTGATAATATCTCACGCGCCTTTGCCCACGTATCAGCGGCATCAACTTCATAACCATGAAGCTCAAGATTGGCTTTAAGCACCTTCAATATGTCCGCGTCATCATCGACGGCAAGTATCCTGTCAGCCATCAGACACGCTCCCTTCTTGCCGGGATGCTGAAATAGAATGTGCTCCCGCCGCCATCTTTATTATTGTACACGCCTATCTCTCCCTTATGAGCTTCTATTATACCTTTACATATGGCAAGGCCGAGCCCTGTCCCGCCTTTCCCTCTTTTAGTATAATATTTATCAAATATCCTCTCTTTCTCATATTCAGCTATTCCCTGGCCCATATCCTTTATATAAGTGGTAACCGGATCACCAGGTGCGGAAACGGTGATCTCTATCTCCGAGTTGCCGGGGCTGACGCTCAAGGCGTTTGAGATGAGGTTGATAAGCACCTGCCTTATCATATCCTCATCACCAAAGATCACAACATCCGTGGGCACGGCTGCTCTAAAGGCAACCCCTTTCCTGCCGGCTATCGCATGGAAACCTGTAACGACATCCTTTACAAGAGAAGATATATTGACATCACTGAAATGCAACTCAACAACCCCGGATTCAATACGCTCAAGGTCAAGGGTGTCATTCACCATCCTTATGAGCCTGTCAGCGTTATTTCTTATAACATTCAGAAAATCAGTTATGTCGTCAATATCCGCACCCGGCATGGAGCTCATGGACAGTTTTGACGACAGGTAATCCATCGCCCCTTTTATTGATGTCAAGGGCGTTCTCAGTTCATGCGAGACCTCAGCTATAAAGTCGGATTTTTTTCTGTTCAGTTCAGTTAATCTGGCGTTTGCCTGCTCAAGGCTCTTTGTGGCAACCCTTACCTTCTCCTCAAGGCCTGTATGATATTCCGAGAGCGACCGTGACATATCGACAAAAGACCTGCTCAGAACCTCCAGCTCGTCCCCTGTCCTGATAACAGATGTCTCAGGGCTTCTTCCGCTTGAAAATTCCCTCATGGACCTGTTCAGTTCACTTACAGGCCTAAGCACCAGCTCCTTCATCATTATGTAAAGCACCGCCATCAGTAAGCTGATAGTAATCATACTCGCCAGCACCATGTCCCTCCTTCCTGAACGTATCATGGATAAGGCGTAATCCATAGGAATTGATATGCTTATCGCTCCCCTGACATCCCCGACCTTGTAATCCTGATGAGCATGGCATTTAAGGCACGACTCCTCGATATAAAGCGGGGCTATGTACCTGTAGTAATGATATGCCCCGATTTTTTCTATCTTGAATGAATCCTTCTTCTGCCCGAATTCAAACTCCCGAAGCGCGGCCTTTTCAAAATCATCTGGAGCATTTTCAGGATTCATGAGTTTAAGGCTTGTGATATGAAACCAGTAAAGTTCCTTCTCCATCGCATATTTTGAGAGCTCTTTTGTGACCATTGCCGGGCTCTCCTTTACATATCTCCTGCCCGCGCTGTCCACTATCTCAGGTTCGGTAAGGTAAGGGCTTGATTCTTTCCACGGAACCTTCTCTACAAATATCCCCCCGTGGTCGGCTATCCATTTGCGCGTGATGATGATCTGCCTGAAGAGGGTCTTGGCCTGCAGGTCAACCTGCTTGATGATAAGCTCCTCATGATTTTTCGTAATGAAATACAGAGAGACCCCCATCGCCAAGGACAAAACAGCGGCAACTCCGATAATGAATTTCAGGCTGAGGCTTATCCTTAACGCCCTGAACTCAGCGAACAACTGTTTTATTGTATGCATATGGGGGCGGTTACCTGAATCCTTTAACTACATTGTAAGAGCCGCATGGCATCAAGTCAATCGCCTGAAAAAAAGCATGGGTATATTTTTTTTGCAAAGCGGCCCGGATCATGATATAGAAATTATATAAAAAGCATAAATTTACCTGTTCTTTACATAAATTAACAGACTCCTTACAAATAAATCTGATATCTTTAATTTATAAGATGCCAAATTATTTTCCATTCTTGCCAATATAAATTCTTATTCAAAACTGAAGGAGGTATATCATGTTAGTGACCAGAAGGGGCTTTCTGAAAACAACGGCCGCTGTAAGCGCCGCGACAGCAATAGGCATGGCGGTGCCGGATGAATTAAAGGCGATCGCCAAAGAAACAGAGGCAGGATGGCGATGGGACAAGTCTGTATGCAGGTTCTGCGGCACAGGCTGCGGCATCATGATTGCGACAAAGGATGACATGATAGTCGCGGTCAAGGGAGACCCTGCCGCGCCTGTAAATATGGGGCTGAACTGCATCAAGGGTTATTTCAACGCGAAGATCATGTACGGGGCAGACAGGCTCACTGAACCGCTTTTAAGGGTCAACGACAAGGGCGAATTCGATAAAAAAGGAAAGTTCAAGCCGGTAACGTGGGAAAAGGCATTTGACGAGATGGCAAAACAGTTTAAGAAATATTATGCCGAGCTGGGCCCCACCGGCGTTGCCGTATTCGGCTCCGGCCAGTATACGATCATGGAAGGCGTTGCCGCGGTCAAATTGATAAAGGGCGGGTTCAGGAGCAACAACATTGATCCAAATGCCCGTCACTGCATGGCGAGCGCGGTTGCCGCTTTTATGCAGACCTTTGGCATTGACGAGCCTGCGGGAAATTACGACGATATGCACTACGCGGATTCGATAATCCTCTGGGGCGCCAACATGGCTGAGATGCACCCCGTGCTCTGGTCAAAGGTTACCGATAGAAAACTGAGCAAACCCGATTGGGTAAAGATCGTCAACATCTCCACATTTGCAAACAGGTGCTCAAGCATCTCTGACGTTGAAATAATCATCAAGCCGAGCACAGACCTTGCGATACTGAATTACATTACGCGTGAGATCGTGTATAACCGTCCTGACGCTATTGACTGGGATTTTGTGAACAAGAACTGTGTCTTTGCAACAGGGCCGGTAGATATCGGATACGGGCTCAGGCCGCAGGTTGATCATAAAAAGTATAAACCCGGAGAGCTTGACACAGCCGGAAAAGAGGCCTTTAAAATAATCACAAAGGAAGAGGCGCAGGCGATGCGCGCCCTCGGCATAAAAGAGGGGCAGAAGATGGAGATGAAGAACGCCAAGACCCCTGACAACCACTGGCTGATCAGCTTTGATGATTTCAAAAAAGGGCTTGAGCCGTATACCCTTGATTTCGTAGCAGCTCTCGCAAAGGGAGACCCGGACGAATCTCTTGAGGACTTCAAGAAGAAGCTCGTTACGCTTGTTGATCTCTATGCCGCGAAAGAGAGAAAGGTCACAAGCTTCTGGACGATGGGCTTTAATCAGCACATCCGGGGAACCTGGGTAAATGAACAGGCTTACACTGTGCATCTGCTTCTTGGCAAACAGTCCCAGCCCGGCAACAGCGCATTCAGCCTGACAGGACAGCCCAGCGCGTGCGGCACCGCAAGAGAGGTCGGCACCTTTTCGCACAGGCTCCCTTCCGACATGGTCGTCGCTAATCCAAAGCACAGGGAGATCACGGAAAAGATATGGAAGCTTCCTGAAGGCACATTGAATCCCATACCAGGTTCGCACTATGTGAAGATCATGAGAGACCTTGAAGACGGGAAGGTCAAATGGGTATGGGTGCAGGTAAATAATCCCTGGCAGAATACCGCCAATATGAACCACTGGATAACCGCGGCAAGGGAGATGGACAACTTCATCGTGGTATCTGAGGCGTATCCCGGGATTTCAGCGAAGGTAGCGGATCTGATTTTGCCGAGCGCCATGATATTTGAGAAATGGGGCGCGTACGGCAATGCCGAAAGGCGGACTCAGCACTGGCGCCAGCAGGTGACGCCGGTCGGCCAGGCGATGTCAGACACATGGCAGCTGGTTGAATTTTCAAAACGATTAACATTGGCTGAAGTATGGAAGGAGCATAAGATCTCACCTGAGGTTACCCTCCCGAATGTATTGGAGAAGGCAAAGGCGATGGGGTATAAAGAGACCGACACGCTCTTTGATGTGCTCTTTGCAAACAATGAGGCAAAGACATTTAAGTGGCCTGATCCTGTGGGCAAAGGCTTTTTGAATTCAGAAGCCGCTGGTGACAAGAGGGATGTTGAAGGATTTAAAGGTTACGGCTTCTTCCTTCAGAAATATCTCTGGGAAGAGTACAGGAAGTTCACTCTTGGCAACGGCCATGACCTCGCTGACTTTGACACATACCATAAAGTTAGAGGATTGAGATGGCCGGTAGTGGACGGCAAAGAGACATTGTGGAGATTTAATTCCGAGTATGACCCATACGCAAAAGCGGCAAACAACGGGCAGTTCGCTTTTTATGGAAAGGCGTTTAAAGAGCTTCCGTCAGGCGACCTGTCAGGGCCGAAAGGGGAAGAGAAGGTCAAATTCCCGAACAAGGCAAAGATATTTCTGAGGCACTATATTGACCCTGCCGAGATACCTAACAATGAATATCCATTATGGCTCAGCACCGGAAGGGTGCTTGAACACTGGCACAGCGGCACAATGACGATGCGCGTGCCTGAACTCTACCGTGCGGTTCCTGAGGCGGTCTGTTTTATGAACCCGAAAGACGCGAAGTCACACAACGTAAAAGACGGCGACCTCATCTGGGTGGAATCACGAAGGGGGAAGGTAAAGGTGCATGTTGATACAAGGGGGCGGAACAACCCGCCGAGGCGATTGATCTTTGTCCCGTGGTTTGACGAGCATGTCCTGATAAACAAGGTGACGCTTGACGCCACCTGCCCGATATCCAAAGAGACTGATTTCAAGAAATGCGCGGTAAAAATTTATAAGGCGTAATTCAAATTCCCTCTCCCCTTGCGGGAGAGGGTTAGGGTGAGGGGTATTTCAATAGAAGATGATGCCTGAAAGAAGAGATTTCCTATTAAAGACGATCAAAAGCCTTGGACTCGCAACAGCAGGCGGACTGGTGTGGGGCGGGTTTATTGAAGAAGGCAGGTCAGCGCCTTTGATCTTGAGGCCGCCCGGCGCAGCGCCTGAAAAGGCATTTCTTGCCTCATGCATAAAATGCGGTATGTGCGTTGAGGCATGCCCTTATGACGCGCTTGCGCTTGCAAAACCCGGAGATAATAAGCCGGTCGGAACTCCGTATTTTATCCCCAGGGACAATCCGTGCCGGATGTGCAAAGACATACCATGCGTGCCGGCGTGTCCGACAGGATCTCTTGATAAGGCATTGGTGAGTGATAAAGTTGAAAACGGAGAAATAAAACTCAACATTGATCTCGCAAGGATGGGGCTCGCGGTCATAGACAGGGAAACATGCATCGCGTATTCAGGCATCCAGTGTGACGCCTGCTACCGCGCCTGCCCTCTGATGGATAAGGCGGTAACTGTCGAGTATATGAGAAATGTACGAACAGGGAAACACGCCATGCTCGCCCCTGTTGTTCACAGTAAAGCCTGCACCGGATGCGGCATGTGCGAAAAGGCGTGCGTAACCAAAAAGGCGTCCATATTCGTACTGCCCCTTAAAATCGCCATGGGAGAATCGAGCGAGAGATATGTAAAGGGCTGGGACGAACGCGATGAGGACCGGCTGAAAGATGTCCCTGAGAAGGTTACAACAGAGACTCCGAGGAGCGAAAAGAAACCTGTGGACTATTTGAATGAGGATGTATTTTGAACATGAAAAATTACTTTAAAAAAATCTCCCCTTGCCCCTCTTTTACAAAGAGGGGATTCAAACAAGTCCCCCTTTGAAAAAGGGGGATGTAGGGGGATTTTTAGATGAATTTATTCTCAGATGAAAAAATATAAATACCTCATAGCGCGACGGATTACACAGTCAACGGTGCTCTTCCTCTTTTTCGCCGGCAACGCCTTCGGATGGAAAATCCTGAGAGGCAACCTTAGCTCAGCAAAGGTCTTTGACGTCATCAGCCTGTCTGATCCCTTTGCGGTTTTGCAGAGTTTTTCAGCAGGCGCTTCTGTTACAAAGGACGCGTTATTCGGCGCATTCATTATCTTCTTGTTTTACGCAGTGCTCGGGGGAAGGGTCTTTTGCGGCTGGGTATGTCCCATAAACATGATAACGGATGCGGCCAATAAACTCAGAAACTATTTCCAGCTTGACGAGGTCTGGAAATCCTGGGACATAAGGAGAAGCATCAGGTATTGGGCAATGGGATTATCGGTAGTATTGTCAATGATCCTCGGGGTTGCTGCCTTTGAATGGATAAGCCCTATAGGGATGCTGCACAGGGGTGTCATTTACGGGATCGGTCCTGGATGGGCATTTGTGCTGACTGTATTTTTCTTTGACCTTTTTGCGGTAAAGAACGGGTTCTGCGGGCATCTATGTCCCCTCGGCGGCTTTTATTCGCTTGCCGGACGCTTCGGATTTTTGCGGATCGGATATGACAGGGACAAATGCACATCATGCATGAAGTGTGTTGATATCTGTCCTGAAAAACAGGTCCTGCACATGGTCGGCAGGCAGAGCGGGGCCGTGATTTCAGGAGAGTGCATCAACTGCGGAAGGTGCGTTGAGGTATGCGATGATGACGCTGTGAATTTCAGCAATATATATTCAAAATATATTTATAAATAAAAAAGGAGGATGTTATGCTGCGAGAGAGAAAAATATGGATGATGCCGGTGTTGGCCGTATCAATCGTTTCAATTTTATTGCTTTCCTGCGCCCGGACAAAAATATACACTGAAGAGGATCTCGGCCTGAGGCATGAAAACCTGTATGATGAAAACACCTCAGCCCCTGTGTATGGAGCGCCTATTACCAAAGAAGCCGGAACGAGCACCAGGTTCGAGAGGTCTTTTGAGAACAGCCCTCCGTTAATCCCGCATGATATCACAGGGATGCTCCCCATAGCGCAGACTGAGAACCTCTGCATGGACTGTCATATGCCGGAAGAGGCCGGGGCCACAGGTGCAACCCTGATGCCTAAATCACACCTTACGGATTTTGATACAGGGAAAGACCTGAAAGGCGAATGAGCCGGAAACCGTTACAACTGCGTGCAATGCCAGGTGATACAGACAGAG